>SOIA01000062.1 GCA_004378665.1 Candidatus Aminicenantota bacterium | reverse complement strand
TTTTTAACACACACCACCTTGCGGGGAAAATACGTCATCCGGCTGGCGATCGCCTGCCGGACGACTCAGGAACGTCATGTGAGAGAAGCCTGGGAGCTGATCACGTCAAAGGCTGCGGAAATCCTCGATTGATCTTGGTGTTTACAGCATGCTTTTTTGAAGAATCTCTATTTTTCGATCTCAGTGCTTGAACGCAGGATTCCTTCGGGATCGACAAACCGGACATAGAATCCCCACCCTCCTCCGCCCTGGAGGACTTTGACCAGAAGTGTGTTCCATCCTTCCTTCAGCTCGACCGGGATTGTGTCCTGGTCAGGATAGGCGCCGCGATAGGCCGGATTGGAATGGACGAGCTCGTTGTTGAGCCAGATGCGGACTCCGTCGTCGCTCCCGATCAGAAGATGTGCCTTGCGGTCTTCAGACGAAAAAACATACGCTAGGCCGTAAGCGATCGCCTGCTCATTCGGTTCAAGAAGCCCCGCCAGATTGACGAATCCTGACGCTGCAGTCTGGATCTTTCTCCACTTGACCTCGAGGTTGTTTTTGCCCTTGTATTTTTTCTTTGGGTCTGTTTCTTTTTCAGGCGGATAAACCGTTTGAAGACAGCTCATATCCGGTGCATCGAACGGGCCGATGAGGTTCCATTCTGTGATAAAACGGCGTTGAGATGGAGACAGAGTCATGCCGACAAAAGCCAGATCCATCCCGTCAGAGCCGGCGGCTTTGCCGGTCACCTGGAGAATGATCTCATTCTCACCGGATTGAAGACGAACATTCCTTAAGGTCAGCTTGCCTATTTTTTTATCAGGTGAATAGCCTTCGAAAATCTCGGACTCAAAAGGCAGGTTGTGTTCTCTGCCCTTTAGCCCGGAGACTTTAATATTCCCCATCGCGGGTCCCTTGAGAAAATAGAGGTCGAGGTTGTAGTGTTCCCCGAATTCAACCGAAAAAGACAGAGAGGCCTGTGTCCCTTTTTGAGCCTTTTCGGTCGAGAGTGTGGAGTATCTGCTTCCCGACTGGTTGTAATGGGACGTGAGCTGCGGGGATAGATTCTCTGCTTTATACTCCATTCCTGAAAACTTGTCTTTGTATGCCGCGATTTTTTCTCCTTTGAGTTCTTCCCAATCCGGGAGGAGGAAACCGCTTGGAGATTCCAAGGCAAACGGGAGTCTCTCTTCAACAGGGGGAAGAGGAGGAAAGGATTTGTGGGGTTCACTCTGGTACCAGTAGGCCACAGAAGAGAAGAAGTCGGAACGGTCGTTGGCATGGCCGTGTTCGATAGTCACTCGAATCGATTTTTTGAACGGTATGGGATCAGGAATATGAAAGCGGTAGACTGTGGCTTTCGCGCCGGTCTTAAAATCCGATTCCTGGAGAGGACATCCGTAGAACGGGTTTTCGTCCTCTCTCATTCCCCATGCATCGGAGAAGTAGTCCTCTGAACCTGTGCCGTATAGTGATGGTGTTTCCTCGCCGTCCACAAAGATCATGTCGTCCCCTTCTCCCCACCATCCCATGGCTCGCTGAAGAATGCTCAAGTTGCAGCCGACATAGTGACCGCGGCCGACGGCATCGAGGAAGAGGTAGTTTTTCCCCGGCTGGCAGGGCATTTCCTGGCGGTATTGAGCGTGGAAATAGGGAGTGTCCGGAGGAAGCTCAGGGAGTTCTCTATAATCGATGTAATAGTAGAAGGCTCCGACTGTCCGAGTGCCTTCATTTGTCGCAGTGATTCGGGCGGATTTGTGGAAGGGCATGTACCAGTAGCAGTTTCGCGCGCGTCCTTGGGAGGAGCAGTTGATGGGCAGCGAGCTGAAGTTTCGGTTCAGGCCGTGTCCCACTCCAAAAAAGTCTCCAATCGGGGCTTCAACCGAAGGGGATTCTTCGCCGTCCCAGTACATCCTCAGTATGATCTTCCGGCCGTAAAAAGGCTCAGCAGCAATAGTGACCCAGATGTGGTGGATGGCCGCCGGCCCATTGATCTCGGCAAGAACGGCAGTCTTTCCTGGTTCGATGGATAATCTATCGTTGTTTCCTCCTGTGCGGTCAAAGGAAGAGATGCGTTTGCTGGTGTAGTTTTGGTGTTGTCCCAACTGCCTGAGTAAATCCTGGACTTGCGCAGGGATCGGACTCGCAGCACTCAGGAGGAATACGAAGAAAACCATCAGAGACGTCCCTCGTTTTGGAATAATATTCATCAAACCTCTCCTTCCTGAATTATTCATAAAATCTGCTGACGCCATATTCTAACATTTCTTAAGGATGTCTGATTATTTCATGTCGGCATCTTTTCCCCTTCGGGCGAGCCGATCTGATGACCTTTTCTTTAGATCAATTGTCATCGCGAGCGAAGCGTGGCAATCTCGTGTTCATGCGCAAAGGCATGAGATTGCCGCTGTCGCTTCTCTCCTCGCAACGACGTCTACTGCAACCTCGACTCGTGAATAATCCAGGTTTGGTTTTGCTTTCTATTTTTTAGGAACGCCTTCTTTCTGGAAGAAAGATATGGCCTGAACGACCCTCACATTCTCAGGTTTCGCATCGAGTGGAAAGACCTGGTA
>SOIA01000040.1 GCA_004378665.1 Candidatus Aminicenantota bacterium | reverse complement strand
AATTGAACAAAATCGAGAGGCAATTCCCGACGACAGACAGAGTGATTCCGGATAAGCCCAGCACCTCGCGGGAGTTCACTGTCAGCTTCACTCCAAAAAAGCTTTTTCTGCCGGCGCTTATCGTTATTGGCGCAGTCATCATCATGCTGGCTGCCTGGAAGTTCACTCCCCTGCCGGAAATCTTTAAAAAATCTCCAACTCCCCTGCCCGAACGCCAGGTCGAAGACGCCATGAGTGCCGCGAGTCAATTCTGGAAAGACAAAGAATATTCCAAGGCTTATAACCAGTACAAAAAAGTTCTGGAGCTTGAGCCCGGCCATTTCGAAGCGCAGTTCGGTCTGGCGAATACCCTGAAAGCCCAGGAGAAATTCGACGAAGCGATCCCTGAATACGAAAAAGCCATAGCTCTCGATGACGCAGACCCGCGCTCCTACGGCCAGCTCGGCCTGATATACGAACAGAAACAGGAGCCGGATAAGGCTCTCCAGTATTACAAGAAATACCTTGAGATTGCACCCCAGGGCCAGGAATTCAACGTTGTGGCCCAGAAAGTCAAATACCTGGAAGAAAAAATTCAAGCGGCTGCCGAAAAGCCCAAAGTAGCGACCGAGCCATCCGCCCCAAAGCAGTCAAAACCGAAAGAGCCAGAAGTTCAACCAGGAGAAAAGGCCCCTCCCAAACCCGAGCCCGCAGAGCCTGAAAAGAAAAAACCGGACGTATCCGGCAATCTTGATCGCGGAATCCAGGCGTTCAACCGGGAAGATTATGACAAGTGCATCAAGCAGATGGAAGAAGTGTTGAAGGTCGAGCCCGACAACTCCTCTGCCCAGTTTTTCATGGCCGAAGCGAAAAAAAGAATCAGCGACAGAATCAAAGAGCAGGAAATCTCGAGCAAACTCAAAGCCGCCCAGGAGGCCTTCCGAAAAGGAGACTACCAGGAATGTATCCAGCAGTCCGAAGAGGTGCTCAAGCTCGCACCGGGAAACGCATCCGCACAGACCCTTCTGACTGAAGCGAAAAAGAAAGTGGAGGAGCAGAGAATCGAGCAGCAGGTCAATGACGGGCTCCGCAGGGCCCAGGACGCATTCCAGAACAGAAAATACAAGGAATGCATCGGCCAGGCGAATAAAGTCCTCGAATTAGACGCAGACAATGCTGAAGCCAGACGACTATTGAGCCGGGCAAGGATAAATTATGCCCAGCAGCAGGCCTTAGCCCTTGTGGAGCAGTACGTCCAGGCCGTCAACACAAAAAATCTGGTGGCATTCTATGAAAGAGCCTGTTCTCCACAGCTCTTTAACAGCATGAAAAAGAGAACAGAATTGAGCATGAGAATTTTCGAAAGTTTTCAGTCGACTGCATCGGATACAGGCCTCCAATTCAAGGGAACCAACCAGGCGGAAATAAGCTTCTCTCACATCATCAAGGGAACAACCAAGGATGGAGTCCAACAGGATGTGTTTGAAGGAACGATCCTGTGGGAAATTACAAGGCAGGGGGAGACCTGGAAAATCACGAAAATCATACCTACCCCAAGAGGGAAAAAATAGATACTACACAATATTAAGGAGGTACTATGGGAAGTAAGCTAACGGGAAAAGTCATTATCAGCCTTATCATCGCCTTTATCCTGATCCTGCCGGCCATCAGCCACGCGCAGCAGAAGCAAAGGATCAAAGTCATCGTCAGGAACGCGAGCATCCGGCTGCAGCCCAACGTCGACAGCGAAGTCATCCTGAGCCCGCCGATCGGAAGCACATTCGAGGTGGAAAAAAAGATCGGAGAATGGTACGAGATCAAATTCTCATCTGAACTCGGAGTGTTGATCACCGGATACATCCACAGCATGTTTGTCGATGTGATCGCGGCCGAACTGGAGCCGGAACCGGAAATCGTCCAAGAACCGGTCCAGCCGCAGGCCCAGCCCCGACCAACAAGAGCCCGGCCGCCTGCCACCCAGTCCAAATTCAACATTAGCGTAGGAGCATTCTTCTCGGCCGCCCAAGAAATGTACGTCAACGAATGGAGCATGGATTACCTTGGGGAACTTTTATACGTGGATGACTACATGGAATCCCCGTATGCCACCGGTTTCACCGCGGGTTTTGGGCTTTTCCTGATGCCGAAAATAGAACTCTTCGGGAGCTTCGCCTCTGCCTCCGGTGATCCCTGGTGGGAGATGGAGCTTGAAATCCCGAGTCCCTATCTCTTCGATGATCCCCGGTGGGATGATATTGACTCAGAGGCATTCAGTGAAGACGACCAGCTGATATACAAGCAAAACATTTTCAGTTTTGGCCTCAATCTCTATCTCATGAGAACCGGTAAGTGGAGTCTCTATATCGGCGGCGGCGGGAGTTATATCATGACAACCGTCGAACTGCTGTATGATGTGGCATTCACCCACAACTGGTATCCTCTGACATCAGATCACGACGTCGTCATCGATTCTGTCACGTTTGAGGAAACAAAAATTAACACTTTCGGGTTCAATTTTAAGTTCGGCGCCGAGTTAAGAGTCAGCAGGAACATATTCCTCTTTTTGGAGGGAATGTACATCTCGGC
>SOIA01000282.1 GCA_004378665.1 Candidatus Aminicenantota bacterium | reverse complement strand
CTGATCCCCTAAATAAAATATTTTTTCAAAATGTTTGCAAATTTAAAATTATTTAGATAAAATCTATCCCTTTATTTTACGAAAACTCATGATAGAACTTTTTCTTGTTTTCCTCGTTTTCGGTTTCCTGGGAGCCGTTTTGATTTTTATGAATAAGTTCCTGGGGCCGACAAAGACCAATCCCGCAAAGGAAAGTCCCTTTGAATGTGGAAGTCCTTACCTTCAAGAGGGAATCAATCCTTTTCCTATCAAATTTTATCTTGTCGCTTTTCTCTTTCTCCTTTTTGACATCGAAGTGGTCTTCTTCTTCCCGTGGGCACTGGTCTTCAAAGAAATGGGAACCACTGCACTAGTCATTATGTTCGCCTATATGATTGTTATCGTGATGGGCTTTATTTATGCCTGGAAAAAAGGTGCTTTCCAGTGGGAATAGAGAACACGGATATTAATAATTTATTTTAAAGTCATAAAATCATGGAAGGAAACTTCATAACAACTAAATTCAATTACATCCTCGGGTGGGCCCGGAAATTTTCTCTTTTCCATTATCCTTTTGTGACAGCGTGTTGTGGAATGGAATACATGTCTGCGGCCTGCGCTCATTTTGATTTAGACCGATTCGGGGCCGGATGGACTCGGTTTTCTCCGCGTCAATCCGATATGATGCTCGTTGTGGGGACAATATCTCATAAGCTGGCGCCTGTCCTGCGCACAGTCTATGATCAGATGACCGAGCCAAAATTTGTGATCGCCTTCGGCACCTGCACAGTGAGCGGCGGCATTTACGACAATTATGCCGTGGTTCAAGGAATCGACAAGATCATTCCGGTCGATGTTTACCTCCCCGGCTGCCCGCCTCGACCAGAAACTGTTTTGGATGCCCTGATCAAACTCCAGGAAAAAATTCAGAACCAAGAGCAAGATTGGAAATGGAAGAAAAGAAAGTCATAAGCGAGCTCAAAGAAAAATTCACTGATAGGATCAAAGAGACCACGTCTGACTTTGGGGACGACACTGTTACAATAGATAGAGATTTTCTTGCCGAGCTTGTTCAATTCCTCAAACAGAAGCCGTATGAATACACGATGTTACTCGACATCACCTGTGTGGATTATTTGGGCCGGGAGCCGCGGTTTGAGATGGTCTATCATCTGCTGTCTCTCTCCGCTAAACACCGTCTAAGAATAAAAGTTCCTCTTTCAGAGAAGAATCTCTCTATCGAATCTATGAGTTCCATATGGAAAAATGCCAACTGGCTGGAGAGAGAAGTTTATGACATGTTCGGAGTTCGTTTTTACGGCCATCCGGACCTGAGAAGACTCTTCATGTATGATGGATTCGAGGGTTTTCCTCTACGCAAAGATTACCCTCTTCGTAAATCCCAGCCGAGAATCAAGTTGAGAAAGTAAAATGCCGACGAGAATCCAGAAAGAAGCAAGAAAAGACAGTCTCATGCTCAACATGGGGCCTTCTCATCCCGCGATGCATGGAACCATCCGGATCATGCTCGAGCTGGATGGCGAAAAGATTCTTAATTCTGAAGTGGAAGTGGGGTACTTGCATCGGGGATTCGAGAAAACCTGCGAGAATAAGACCTACTTCAACCTGCTTCCTTACACGGACAGGATGAATTATGTGTCTCCGCTGATCAATAACCTCGGCTACGTGATGGCCATGGAGAAGATGTTGGGCATTGAAGTCCCGGAAAAGGCGCAGTACATCCGGGTCATCATGAGCGAACTCTCCAGGATCTCTGACCATCTCACCTGCATCGCTGCCATGGCTATGGAATGCGGAGCGTTCACGATTTTACTGTATAAAATGAAGGCTCGTGAGTTCATCTGGGATGTCATCGAGCAGACAACAGGCGCCCGGATGACCACGTCTTACATCCGTATCGGCGGAGTCAGAGCTGACCTCCATCCTGATTATGAAGAGGTTCTGAAAAAGGCGATCATCGAAACGAGAAAAGTTTTGAAAGATGTTAGCGGCCTTTTGGATAAAAATAAGATATTTCTGGATAGGACCAGGGACATCGCGGTCGTTACGCCGGAAACAGCGATCAACTACGGATGGACCGGTCCGTGTCTGCGTTCGACGGGAGTTTACTTTGATATCCGGAAAACATTTCCGTATTTGGTCTATGACCAGATGGATTTCGAGATCCCTCTCGGGGAAAGGGGAGACAATTTTGACCGCTACATAGTCCGGATGAGAGAGATGGAACAGAGTCTCCGGATCATCGAGCAGGCCATGGAAAAAATACCGAAGTCAGGGGCCCGAACCATGGCCAAGGGAATCAAGCCTACAGAAGCGATAAAAGCTTCGAGAGAAAGAAAGGTGGACAAAGAGATAATACTGTCCCCAACTTTAGAAGGCTCGGAAAAAGACAAGTATCAAGACATACTCACCAAGAGTAAAAAGGTTGTTGTGCCTCCCAAAGAGGATACGTACACCTCGATTGAAGGTTTGATCAGTCATTTCAAATTCTTCATGAGCGAACACGGTATCAGGCCTCCAAAAGGAGAAGTGTATCTTGCCGTTGAAGGCGGGAATGGCGAGCTCGGGTATTATATCGTGTCTGACGGAACCGACACACCCTACCGCCTGCATGTGAGAGCTCCGTGTTTTCATTTGATGGCTTCTCTTGAGGAAATGATTCAAGGACATTATGTCGCCGATGTCATTCCCACCTTTGGCTCTGTCAATATGATCGGTGGAGAGATGGACAGATGAGCCCTGAATTTTCTGGGAAAGTCCGGAAGGAAATTGATAGGATAATCGCTCGCTATCCGCAGAAGGAAGCCGCCATTCTTCCGCTCCTCCATCTCACGCAGCAGGAGTTCGGTTTTATCTCTCCGGAGTCAGAAAAACTGGTTGCTGGCATCCTAGGAATCAAGCCCATCCAGGTGAGAGAGGTTGTGACCTTTTACACCATGTTGAACAGAGAGCCCATCGGGAAATACCATATTCAGGTCTGTTCCAATCTGAGCTGTTCGCTTCTCGGAGCGGAAAAATTGACCGACTATTTAAAAGAAAAACTGAGCATAGAGCCCGGGCAGACATCTGAAGACAAAAAATTTACGCTTTCACTGGTCGAATGTATTGGCGCATGTGAGCAGGCTCCCTGCATGATGATTAACTTTGATTATCACGGAAATTTGGATAAGAAAAAAATCGATAAAATTTTGGATGGTTTGGAATAGAGATGGCTGAGAAAGTCCTGACCCAACACTTCGGATTGAAAAATGTCTATCAAATAGATGAATACATAAAGCAGGGGGGATACGAAGCTGTCAAGAAGGCCCTGAAACTCAAACCCGAAGAAATCCTGGAAGAGATGAAAAAGGCGAATTTACGGGGTCGAGGCGGCGCGGGCTTTCCGGCTGGCGTAAAGTGGGGATTTGTTCCAAAAGTGGACAAGCCGAAGTATTTGTGTGTCAACGCCGATGAGGGAGAGCCCGGGACTTTCAAAGACCGTTACATCATGAGTCATAATCCCCACATGCTTCTCGAGGGAATCATCATCACTTCCTACTGCGTCGGTATCCACTCTGCATACATCTACATCCGCGGGGAATACGAAGCCGTGGCTCTGAGGCTCGAGGAAGCCATATCCGAAGCATACGATAAAGGATATCTGGGCAAGAACATCTTGAACAGTGGATTTGATCTGGATGTGTCCGTCCACCGCGGTGCTGGAGCCTACATCTGTGGTGAGGAGACAGCGCTCCTGGAATCACTCGAAGGGAAACGAGGAAATCCACGACTCAAGCCTCCATTCCCAGCCTCTGTCGGGCTTTTCCAGTGCCCCACAGTCATAAACAATGTTGAGACCCTCTCGAACATTCCCCAGATTATCCTGAACGGAGCAGATTGGTTTACCGGAAAAGGGCTGCCCAAGGATGGCGGCACGAGAATTTTCGGGGTTAGCGGCATGGTTGAGAAGCCCGGGATTTATGAGCTTCCTATCGGAACAAACCTGAAAGATATCATCAACAAACATGCCGGCGGCATGAAACAAGGCAAGAAACTGAAAGCCGTTATCCCAGGAGGAATGTCTGCTCCTGTCTTAAAAGCGGACGAGATAGACATCCCGATGGATTTTGATTCCCTGGTGAATGCCGAATCCATGCTGGGTTCAGCCGCCATCATTGTTATTGACACCGGAACATCCATGCTGGATGTTTTAAAGGCTGTCACTAAATTCTATTCTCATGAATCCTGCGGCCTGTGCACGCCATGCAGGATTGGCACATCCTGGATCAATAAGATCGTCAAAAGGATGGCTGAGGGGAAAGGAAGCAAAAAGGATATCGATGATATTGTGCGGTTAGCTTCGAACATTCTGGGGAAAACTCTCTGTCCCCTTGGAGATGCTGCGGCCATGCCCATCCTTTCCATAGCCAAAAAATTCAGGAAAGAGCTCGAGTCTCGATTGTAGGATTGGAAGCAGGAGAAAAAAACGAAGATGGTTAAGATTCACATAGATAAAAAGCCAATAGATGTCGAGGAAGGCACCACTGTTCTCAAAGCTGCAGAGACAGCGGGAATATCCATCCCTCATCTGTGCTACCATGATGCCTTTCCACCTGAAGGCAGTTGCCGCATGTGCCTGGTCGAGATTGAAGGATTGCCCAAGCTTGAACTGGCCTGTTCGACTCAGGTCCGGGACGGAATGAAAGTCTTTACAAAAAGTGAAAAAGTCGTTGAAGCGAGGAAAGGTGTGTTGGAATTTCTTCTTGCTGAGCATCCTCTCGATTGTCCAATATGCGATAAAGCGGGTGACTGCAAACTCCAGGATTATTACGACGAATACGGCCTCTTCGAGAGCCAGTTCAGGGAGTCCAAAGAGAAAAGAGAGAAGAAAGATAAGATCGGCAAGTCCCTCATCCATGATGAGGAGAGATGCATCCTCTGCCGGCGTTGCGTCCGCTTTTTGAGGGAGATTACCGAGACTCAGGAATTGGGCGTATTTGAAAGAGGCATCCATTCAAGAGTGAACATATACGACCTCACTCCAGTGGATAACAACTATTCTGGTAATCTTGCTCAGATCTGTCCTGTGGGCGCCATTACCGACGAAGATTTCAGGTTTAAGACCCGAAGCTGGTTTTTAAAGAAGGGCGAGTCGATATGCCCGTTGTGCAGCCGCGGATGCAGCATCACGATCGAGTACCATCCGGGTTTTTCCCACTTCGGAGTTCCCAGCAGGGTGTACAGGATCCAATCCCGCGAAAATCAAGAAGTCAACGGTTTTTGGATCTGTGACATGGGTCGCTACGGGTATTCTTACCTGAGTGAAAACCGCCTGGACAAGATCGTTATAAACAATAAGGAATGGAACATACAACCGACTTGGGAAGATGTTTCCTATTTTATCAATCAACAGCTTAAAAAACTGGATGAAGGGAAGAAGACTTCCCAGACGGTTTTAATCCTGAATACATGGCTGTCCAATGAAGAACTCTTTCTGATTCACAAAATCTTCAAGAATGATCAGAATTTGGAAAGAATATTCTTTGCTGACAGGCCTCAAGCTGAGAAAGATGATTTCCTGCTCACAGCTGAACGGACTCCAAACAAAAAAGGAGCCCTGGAAATGGGATTTGATATGAAGCCTGCGAATCCGGGAGCTTTATCAGATAAGACTGATCTCCTGCTTGCGTTTGGCTCATTCCTCGCAGAGCAGATCAGTGCAGCTGATCTCAAGAAGGCTCTGGAAAAGATAGAGACCAAGGTTCTTTTCACTTCTCATGAGAATGAATTGAATTCTCTTTTCGACATCGTCCTCCCGACAGCGTTGATTCCTGAAAAAGGAGGCTCCTTGACAAATATAGACGGGAAGATTCAAAAATTTTCGCCTGTTTTTGAACCGCCGGGCGACAGTCTCCCGGAGTGGATGATGCTTGCTGACTTAGGCAGGAAATTTGGAATAAATTCTTCGTTTTACGGAGAGTTCAAAACTCCTGAGACTATAGCAAAAGAAATCGAAAATGAGGTTCCTTTTTTTAGAGAACAAAAGTGATTGAAATATTGATTGTATTCATAAAGATTGTATGTGCTTTAGTCTGGTTTCTTCTTCTGACACTCTACTTGACGTGGCTGGAGAGAAAGGAGAGCGCGGTCATCCAGGACCGGATCGGCGCGAACAGGGCCTCGATCTTCGGGATTCGTATTCTCGGGCTTTTCCAGCCTTTTGCCGATGCGATAAAGATGATTTTTAAGGAAGATTTTGTTCCTGCGTTCTCCAGAAAATTTCTCCATACCTTGGCGCCGTTCATTTCCTTCTTCTTTGTAGCCATAACCATATCCGCGATTCCATTCGGGGATTCCATCAGGATCGGGGAACGGACCATTTCCCTCCAGATACTGGACTTTAATGTCGGTCTCCTGTTTATCTTGGCCATGCTGTCTTTAGGGATTTACGGAATCATTCTCAGCGGATGGGCCTCGAACAACAGGTACACTCTTATCGGCGGATTGAGGGGAACCGCTCAGCTGATATCCTACGAAGTCGCACTGGGGCTTTCTCTTATTGGTTTGATCATGGTCTTTCCTTCTCTAAAGCTTTCAGCCATTGTGCATTATCAAGGCGAGTTGATTTTTGGATTCCTTCCCAAATGGGGGATATTCCTCCAACCTCTCGGATTCCTTGTGTTTTTATTCGCCGCTCTTGCGGAAACAAAGAGGGCGCCTTTTGACCTTCCCGAAGCAGAATCAGAAATCATCGGATTTTTTGCCGAATACGGCGGTTTGAAATGGGGCCTTTTCATGATGACGGATTTCATGGAAATCATTGTCGTTTCCACTCTGCTCACTACGCTCTTCTTCGGAGGCTGGCAGGTTCCCTGGATGGCCGCGGATGGATTTCACTGGCCGTGGGGAGGGGAGTGGCTCTTGTCTCACTGGCTGGTCGTCGTATTTCAAGTCGCAGCTTTTAATATAAAAGTGTTCTTTTTCTGCTGGCTTCAGATTTTAATTCGCTGGACCTATCCACGATTCCGTTACGACCAGCTGATGGATATGGGTTGGAAATTGCTTATTCCATTAAGCCTGGTGAACATCGTCGGAACAGGCATTGTGATGAGTATACTCTAATGATCAAAGCTCTGGGTTATTTCATCGAGATTATCAGGGGAATTGTGATCACGTCCCGACATTTCTTCGTGAATATGTTCTTCCACATTTTAAAAGTGTTGGGGATAAAAACGAAGAGAAAAGGAGCCGTGACCATTCAATACCCTGAACAGAAAAAAGAGATCGCCGCAAGGCACAGAAGCCTGCACAGACTGATGGCCAGAGAAGACGGCAAACCAAGATGCGTGGCCTGCATGCTGTGTGTTACGGTTTGTCCGTCTGAATGCATATACGTTGAGGCGGCCGAAGATCCTGATTTAGAGATGCAGAAATATCCCTCCAAGTTTATCATAGATATTGGCCGCTGTTGTTTTTGCGGGTTCTGTGTTGAAGCCTGTCCTGAAGACGCGATCCGAATGGATTCGGGAGAGATAGATTTCGCAGGATACACACGGGATGACCTGGTCTATGACCTGGATAAACTCCTCAGATGACGATCGATAAGATTGCCCTCGGGCAGTTTGAGATACACGGCCTGAGAGACGGCTTTTTTCGCCTGGACGGGGGAGCGATGTTCGGGGTGATCCCCAAGCCTTTATGGGAGAAAAAATTCCCGGCTGATGATCAAAACCGGATTAGGCTCGCTCTGAATTCATTCCTTGTCAAAAAATCAGGGTTGCTCATTCTGATCGAGACCGGCATTGGAAGTGATTTAGACCAGAAGATCTTCAAGTATTATTCCGTAGAAAGAGAGCCGGGACTCGTCGGCTCACTCCAGGAACTCGGCTTTCAAGCTGAAGATATCGATTTCGTGATCAACACCCACCTCCATTTCGACCACTGCGGGGGAAACACGACCAAGAACGAAAATGGAGAAGATGTTCCAACCTTTCCAAGGGCCAAATACATCATCCAGAAGGAAGAGTGGGAATACGCTCTTGCTCCGACCGAAAGAGACAGGTCCAGCTATCTCAAACAGAACTTCTTGCCTCTGGAAAAACACGGACAGCTTCAGTTGGTGGAAGGAAACGCAGAAATCACAGAAGGAGTTGAGACTGTCCTGATACCCGGCCACACATCCAGCCATCAATGTGTGAAAGTCCAATCCGCAGGCAAAACCTTCTTTTTCCTGGGTGATCTTGTGCCCACAACAGGTCACATCGGGCTTCCCTATATCATGAGCTACGACTTGTTTCCCCAGGAAACCTTGGAAAACAAAAAGAGAGTCTTC
>SOIA01000085.1 GCA_004378665.1 Candidatus Aminicenantota bacterium | reverse complement strand
GACGATGGAGCCCCTCGGGCCCGGTACTCCCGATATACATGGCCGGCCGCTTGCGTACGGCTTCGAGCCCTTTGAGTACTTTAATGCTTTCTGCAGTGTATTTTTTTTGTGTCATTGGCTTTTAAATTGGGTAAAAATTGGGAAAAAGAGACGGCTATACAAGTCGAGTTTTTGCACAACCTGAAAGGCATATTTTTCTTTGTTCATTATACCTTAAAAATGGCCATTTAGTAAAGGAAAATTCCCTTAAAAAAGACGGAATTTTTCGGTTTTTTTCTCACAAAAAAATGATGTAAAAAA
Organism: Candidatus Aminicenantota bacterium; assembly: GCA_004378665.1. GTDB lineage: Bacteria > Acidobacteriota > Aminicenantia > Aminicenantales > Aminicenantaceae > SOIA01. The sequence goes on along the minus strand of SOIA01000085.1, from coordinate 8,021 downwards.
CAGCCTTTTTAATGCTTCCTTTTTGAAAAGTGGATGAGGATTAGCTATAATTGAGCAGGAAGAAAGTCAGATGCCGGCAAACCTACCCCCTCAATATTTCGAGACAGAAAAGAAACTCAAAACCGCAAAAACGCCTGAAGAAAAAGTAAGCATCCTGGAAGAACTTCTCTCTATCGTGCCCAAACATAAGGGGACCGAAAAACTTCAAGCTCTCCTCAAGACAAAAATCGCCAAGCTCAAATCCACTGCCCAAAAAAAACCGACTGTCGCCAAACACGGACTCTCCTTCAACATCGACAAAGCGGGAGCCGGCCAGGTTGTTTTGATAGGACTGCCGAATGCCGGCAAGTCATCGCTGGTGAAGTCTTTAACCAACGCGGATCCTGAAATCGGTGATTATCCTTTCACAACCCGGATGCCTTCACCGGCAATGATGCAGTACGAGAATATCCAGATCCAGATCATAGATACGCCACCCATCACTCCGGAATACATGGAATACTGGCATGCGGAATTGATCAAAGGAGCGGATGGAGTCTTAGCCATTCTGGATCTGTCCAGCCAGAATCCCGCCTCTGGCCTGGAGAACCTGCTGGCAAAACTCAAAGAAAAGAGGATAGAACTCATCCCGAAAAATCATACCCCTTCCTCTGAAGCGTCATTCTTTCAGAAAATAACGCTCGTCGTGGCGAATAAAGCTGACTTCTCTTCATCGGAAGAAAATCTTGCTGCGGTAAAAAAGGCCCTGCATCCCGATTTTGACCTTATTCCCGTGTCGACCAAAACAGAAGACGGTCTTGAAATCCTGCGCACAAAGATCTTCTCCCTCCTGGATGTCATCCGAGTCTACAGCAAAATTCCGGGGAAGAAGACTGCCCGGACAGACCCATTCACCCTAAAAAAAGGCTCCACGGTCATGAATCTGGCAAAAGCGGTTCATAAGGATTTTGCCCAGAATTTAAGGTTTGCGCGGATATGGAGTCAAAACAAATACCAGGGCCAGAAAGTCAACCGCGACCATATCCTTGAAGACGAAGACATAATCGAACTCCACATCTAAATCTTCCTTGTCTTTCCTCCGCGTTTTGTTAAGGAAACAGTACCATCAGTCTTTCATCTTTCTGTGTTTATCGCTATAATTGAATGGACTATCGGGGCGTGGCGCAGTCTGGTTAGCGCACAGCGTTCGGGACGCTGGGGTCAGGGGTTCGAATCCCCTCGCCCCGATTGTGTTGGGGTCCCAAGCTGGATCAGTTCATAGTCCCGGCTTCCCAGACCGATCTCGACACCATGCTGGAGCTGAACTGACCAATCCACATCATAACCGACCTTCAGTATATCTTTACCGCTCCTCTCGATCACCATATCCACAGAGGCCTGATCAACGGCAACAGGATCGAGAGACCCAAGGATCCCGATATCCTCCACTATGGCCGGCTCATCCTTGGACATGCAGTCGCAGTCCTTGGTGATATTGAGCAGAACATTGATGCATCCGGCATTCCCTTTCAAAGACTTCCACAGACTGAAGGCGTATTCACTTATTTTCTCCTGGACGCGAACAACATCCGAATCCCAGCGGAATTTAACGGCTCCAGCGCTGCAGACGACCAGGCATTCGCCACACCCAATGCATTTATCCTCGATGATGAACGCTTTATCATCCTTTTGGACAATGGCTTCAGCCGGACAGTAGTCAAAGCACACTCCACAATTTGTGCAATGCTTCGGATTGATCCAGGGGTGCACCTCAGAGTGCTGGTCCAGCTTCCCGGCTCTCGATGCGCATCCCATTCCCAGGTTTTTTATGGCCGCTCCAAATCCTGATAATCCGTGTCCCGTGAAATGACTCATGCACACGAGGACGTCCGAATTGAGGAAGACGCTTCCGATTTTGGCTGTCTTCACTCTCTTCAGGTTAACCTTCACCTCCTCATCCTCTCCGCCTTTGAGGCCATCCGCGATGATGACCGGAATCCCGACATTCTCCGGAGTGAATCCATGACCCCAGGCAAGGTGAAGATGTTCGACGGAATTGCTTCTTTTCCCGACATACAGTGTATTGGAGTCCGTCAAAAACACCCGGGATGTTTTTTCTTTGATCTTCCTGATGATGTCCACAAGCCACTGAGGTTTGATAAATCCCGTATTATCTTGCTCGCCAAAATGGATCTTCATGGCTACGAAGGATTTGTCCTCTATTTTGTCCAGTAAGCCTGTTTCGAAAAAAACCTTTTCTACTTTAGCCGCTACAGCCTCATCCCCTTCATCTCTGTTTGCGGGAATAAAAAAAACTCGACTCGACATTCCTCTCTGACTCCTCATCCTTCCAGGATCTCTTTGGCCGCCCCCAGCCCTGAACCCGGCTGAAAACTGTATCCCAAAGATGACAGTGTTCGTTCTAAAGCATCGATGGCAAAAAGGACCTGGGACGCGGACAAGTTCCCCATGTGACCCATACGGAAAACCTTTCCGGCCGTCTCCCCTAATCCTCCGGCCACAACAACTCCATTCTCGGAGAATATTTTCCGGAAGGCCTTGTCTTCCACACCCTCCGGATACTCGACAACAGAGAGTGTATCCGCCAGAAACGACTCCTGAGTGAAGAAGGAAAATTTCAGTTCGGCCAAAGCCGTTCTGATGGCCCGGGCGACTCGAGCGTGGCGGAGGAATCTTTTTTCCATTCCTTCCTCAAGGACGATCCTCGTGCTCTCATAAAACGCTCTGATTTCGTTGACGCAGGGAGTCGAAAAATACTTGGATGGATCCTTCATGATAGGCAGCCAGTTCAAAAGGTCGGAATAATATGCAGGGACCTTTTCCATGCGTCTCCTCTTCTCCATCGCTCTCTGCGACACAACTAGGACCGCTAAGCCCGGAGGGGCCCCGAAGCATTTCTGCGCCGCAGTCAGGACCACATCGATCCCCCAGTCATCCATCCGTTCTTCGATCCCTCCTGTCGCACAGACTCCATCGAGAATAAAGTGGATGCTGTGTCCCTTGAGGATCTCCGCATAATCTTTTATCGGGGCACAGGCCCCTGTGCATGTGTCCACGTGCGTAGACACCACAGCCTTATATTCTTCCTCTCGAAGTTTGACTTCCAACTCCTCTGGCAAGACCGCCTTTCCCCATTCGCTCTCTATAAGGTCACAGTCGAGTCCAAAACTCTGGGCTATCTGGACCATCCTCTCCCCGAAAAAACCCTGGGAGAGGACAAGGAATTTTTCTCCTTTTCCGATGAGATTCAAAATTGCCATTTCCATGGCCAGGGTTCCCGCACCTGATACGATGAAAGGTTCTCCTTTCTCGCAGAAGACGATTGTCTTCAAGTTGTCCAGAGCCTTTTTCATCTCGGCCACAAGCTCTGGGCTCACATGAGAAACCGTGGGGATGGAAAGGCTGTTGAGGATACGGGGATGAACAGGGCTCGGTCCGGGAATCATCAGGAGCTTTTCTTTGTGCATTTTCTCTCCTTCACCTCAAAATCTCTCCCCATTGTATCGATTATCTTTAAGAAATCAAGTCAGTTTATACAAAATCTCTCCTGAGAGAGAGCCCACCGTTTCTTTCTCTGCATCACCGGAATCTGAATCCTCCGAAGTAGACCTGAACGTATATATTCTGTTAACATAACGAACCTGGATCATTCATAAAATCTACCGACACTATTAAATATATTCAGTAACATGAGCTTTTTAAGTTGGTTTTTCACGAAATCAAGGTTCCGGTTTCTTTTACTCCACGGTGAGTTTAGCTTGAGCCGAAGGAGGACAACATGAAAATCGACTCGATCCTCTTCACTCCAGTGAAAATCGGAAAACTGGAAGTCCCCAACCGGTTTGTGCGCTCTGCGACTCATGACTTTATGGCCAACCGTGACGGATCGGTCTCCGACAGGCAGGTCGCACTCTTTGAAACCCTGGCCAGAGGAGGAGTCGGGCTCATCATCACTGGCCATGCATACGTCAACACTTCAGGAATTGCAAGCCCGTACCAGACAGGCGCTGACAAGGACGAATTGATCGACGGCTTGAGTCGTATCACAAAAGTTGTCCACAAGAATCCATCGTGCATTTTCCTTCAGCTTTCCCATGCCGGACGCCAGACAACGCCGAAAATCTGCGGATGCACTCCGTTTGCCCCTTCTGCCGTTTATGAGCCGACCTTTAAAGTTATGCCGAAGGAGATGAGCCAGAAAAACATCCGAGATCTCATCCACGATTTCAGCCAGGCCGGCCGAAGAGCGAAACAAGCCGGTTTTGACGGAGTCCAGCTCCACGTGGCTCATGGCTATCTCCTGAGCAGCTTCATTTCTCCTTACACCAACCGGAGGTCAGACGAATGGGGCGGCTCATTATCGAACCGTCTCCGGATCGTCGGAGAGATCATCGAGGGAACCAAAGGATCAACAGGAAAGGACTTTCCTCTGATCGTGAAATTGAATTCTGAGGATTTTCTGTCCGAGGGGCTGGGTATTGATGAGAGCATCGAGATCGCGAAAATTCTGGAAAAAAAGGGAGTGGACGGTATCGAGGTCAGCGGCGGCATGGCCGAAGCCGGGAAAGGATCGGTCTGGAAAGGGCTTCGAGAGGAAGACAAAGAAGGCTACTTTGTCGATAATGCATCCAAGATCAAGCAGGCGGTGACCATTCCTGTTTTTGGACTGGGAGGGATCAGAACATTTTCAGTCATGGAGAAAATCATTGAAGAGGGCAAAGCCGACCTTGTCTCGATGAGCCGGGCTTTCATCCGTGATCCGTTCTTAGTCAAGAAGTTCCGCGACGGAGAGATCCAGAAGTCAGAGTGCATCTCCTGCAACAGGTGTTTCAATCTAAGAGGGATCTCCTGTGCGGACCTTAAAAAATAAATAGGGCCAGGTTTCTAAAGGATTGAGACCTGACCCCATTTATTTACTTATTTTTTCTCTTCTTTCGTGTGAGCATCCGTAATTCGGTAGTTCTTCCCGTTAAAATGGACAATCAAGTTGGACGCGACGGATAGATATTTCGCGATCCCCGGTTTTTGAGTCAGCAGTTGAAAATACGCGTCTGAATTGAACTGGATCTCTTTGACAGAGCTTCCTTCCTCGTAGACGCTGTCCACCCAGTATCCATCCTGGAGGTAAAACGTCTTGTCTTCCTTGTAGACTATCTTCTGGGAAGTCACCTGAACGGCCATGTCCAATTCCTTGAATTGCTGCGAGACTCTCGCAATCTTCACGGCGCCCGCGCCCGTTGTCTTACGGGCCGCGAGGGCTTCTTCTGCTTCCGGAGCCGCGGCATCGATGGCTCGTCTCTCCTTTTCGGTCACGAGGAAGGAAGTGTAAGGAGTCACGATCCCGTATTTCAGCCCGAGCGTCTTCACTTCCTCGACAAGCTCCTTGTTTTCTCCATGGAGTCTTATCTCCTCAAGAAGATAACCGATCCGTCTTGCTGCCCAGAGGCGCGGCAGAAAATTATAGGAATCATCTTTAACCAATCTCTGGTCCCGGAGCGTAAACTTCCTCTCCTGCTTTCCGACCTTCCCTGCGAGTGTCACTGACACCGGGCCTTTTCCTTTGTATTTTCCGACAAGAATAAGCTGCGATCCCTTGAACAGGTCAGGCATGGTCCGCGGATACACGTCCTTAACATCTATGTTCCTAAAGATGAAGTAGAGATCAGAAAGAAGAGGTGAGGAAATCTTCTCGTAGTAATTGGATACGGCGATCTCGATGTCCTCGTTCTCATCCACGTAGACTGAAGTGCCGCGGTTGACACCTGACATCCTGTCCAGGAGCTCCGTGTTGACATCATATCCGACTCCGAAAACAAAAATCCGGGCTCTCTGATCATTGGCTTTATCGATGTTCTTCAGTATATCTGCGATGCCCGTAATCCCGACTGTGGGCAGGCCGTCAGTGAGGAAAAGAACATAATTGGGCCTCTCTCCGGACTCGATCATCTCCAGCGCTATAAGCAGCGCATCGTTGATGTTGGTGCCTCCTGAATCCTCGATCTCATCCACAAAACGGAGAGCTTTCTCCACGTTCTCGGAATTTGCAGGGAGTAGTTCTGAAGAAAATTGGCTGATCCCGTCATCGAAATCGATAAGGGAGAATTTGTCGCCCTTATCCAGGTGATTGATGACAAACCGCGCAGCTCCTTTAGCCTGTACGATCTTCTTCCCGCTCATGCTTCCCGAGCTGTCGATGACAAAAATCAAGTTCTTGTTGAGGACTCTTTCCCTCTGACCTACAAAGGACGGAGAGGCCAGCAGCATGAAATAGTTATCTTCAGGACCTTCCCAGTTCATGAATGAGAGTCCGATCTCGTCCTGAGAAAGGGAGTAATAGAGAACAAAGTCCTTTTCCGGCTTGATATCCTTCGCCTCAAAACCCACTATTGCCTGACCTGGGCCTTCCTTCCGGACAGAGACCTTGTGGGAAGGCGAATAGACATTGGAGATCGGAACCTTCGAGTTGATTTTGACTGATACCGCGACTTCTTTCAGGGGATGGAGAGAGAATCTTTCTGTGTTCAAGGGATAAACATACCGGACAAGGTTTTTCTCCGCCTTCAAAATCTCGGTGTAAGAAAGCTTGATCCTCTTCTCTCCTCGAGCCGGTATCGGGTAGACTCGAGCCCGAAACATGTTGCGTCCGACATATTCGAGAAGAGCAGGATCTCTCATCCTCCGCACGATATCCTCGTAAATCCGGCGGGCCTGGTCGCGGTCCAGGATCTCTCCCTCAACCTTCTCGTCTCCGATGTACATCGAGAACTCAGAGAGAGTGGCTTCTTCCGGTAGAGGGAAAATAAAGATTCCTTCAATATCTCTGGGATGGTTATTGATAAAAACCTGATCGATGGACGTTTTTGCAACTTGATTGATGATCTCCACACTGACCCGATGGTATTTCACGGTCAGAGGCGGTATCTTTTCTCCCGGACGCGGCTTAGGGACGATGAACCCATCAGCATAAAGTTCCGATGTCAAAAATCCCGCAAGGAAAACGAAAAGGATGATCGAAGTTAACTTAAACGACTTACTGTATTGCATTGTTTGCCTCCCAAACTTGGCGCTTACTCCTGTATTAATGTAAACTCTCATGCGGGTGAAATTGTTCCACTGAAGCGCCCGTTCCCCTGGAAAAAGGGGCCTTCTCTTCATGTTCAGTCATTAGGCAACAATTTTTCTACCCTTTTCTGGAGCTCTCCGACAGAACTGAACAGCTCCGCGTTCATCGCATCAAATCTTTCCCTGTCCTCGCTCAGGATAAAGATGAACGAGATGCCCGCCTCCTGAGCGGCTCGAATATCAAAGTGGGAATCGCCCACCACACAGCACTCCTCTCTTCTCAATCCCAGCTCCTCAAGGGCTACAAGAATCGGAGCTCCTGAAGGCTTCCAGAGTCCTTTTTCTCGCGAGATGACACAGTCAAATTCCAGCTTGAATTTTCTCAGGAGATAGTTGGTATTCTTCCAGGAATTATTGGTCACCAAGGCTTTTTTTACTCCCCTTGAGCTTAATGAATCCAGGAATTCCCGCATCCCAGGCTTCAGAGTCGCCTTCCCTGTGGCCTCGTGCTCATACTTTTCCAGCACCCTCCACTTTTCTGAGCGCTCCGGTTCTTCGAGGCTCTCAAGGTAGACCAGTATGGGCTTCCCCTGGGTTTCCAATTCCGCTTTGATCTTTCCCCAGTCATAAGGCACGTCCACCACGGTGCCGTCCATATCGAAGACCACTCCTTTGAGTCTCATGAAATGCTCTCTATCTTCTCAAACCGATGAACTCGGTGACATATTCTGTATTCCGCTGTCAGCTTCCGGATTCTTTTCAAATGGATCAAACGGGAATGACAGCTCCACATCTGTTTTTCGTCCTCCTTTTTCCTGGAGATCTGATGATTTTTATTCTAGCTTATTGCAATGCATATAAAAAGGGATACACGCAACTTTTTCCTGAGAGAGCTCCGATTTTCTTTTCATATTGCTTCTTAAAATGGGATTTGTTATAATGCGCCACTGAAAAGCCTA
>SOIA01000065.1 GCA_004378665.1 Candidatus Aminicenantota bacterium | reverse complement strand
GTGCTGTCTTCGAGCAGGAAAGAGGTAAATCTTTTGCCTATATCATCAGGGAAGTGGGCATCAGATGAACAGGTGATCGGATAGTGATTTGCATACCTTTTCCTGGCTTCTTTAAAGGTGATATTGGGAGAGATTTCTAAAGCATCCAATTCCAGATTATCCGGGATGAATCCCAGTTGGCCGATGATACTAAAGGACTCTCTATCGATGTGTGACGCGATGGCAATTCCGCTGAAGGAATGAATCAGTCGAATCACCTCTTCAAGAGGAATTGTCGTAGCTCCGATCAATAACTTGTTGTTGAAACCCAGCACTTCCTCCTTTTCATTCACGACAACCTGCATTCCAAAGGCTTTTTCATCATTTTCTCCAGGCAAATTTTTGTAGACAAACTTCTGGAGTTTTAGAGCGTTTTCTATTTCGTCAAATAGGGCCAGGACATGGACTTCTTCTTGAGAAGTCACTTCCATACCAGGAAAAACACTAATATTCATCTTCCTGGCAGCATTCATTACGGCCAAAGAATTTTCTGATGAATTATGATCACAGATGCCTATGATGTCTAATTCTTTTTTCTTGGCTGCGGTGAGGATTCCCTTCGGAGACATATCCAGCTCCGCGCAGGGAGAAAGGCAGGTGTGAATATGCAAGTCCGCTTTAAAGAGTCTGAGCATGAATTAGACTTATGGATTTATCAATTCGTATAATTTACCCGAAACTTCAAAAGCCATTTCTTCGCTGCAGAGGAGGGGCACGTTTTCTTCCTTTGCTTTTGCAAGTGTTTCTTCATCAGGCTCACGGTTATTCACTATTATTATCCCGGCCAGGTCCTTCAATTTGGCCACAGCGATAGTATTCTGGTGGGTTTGGAGAGTGATCCATAGGTTTCCCTGTTTGCTGTTGGCAATCACATCGCTGAGCAGGTCGCTCGTGTATCCTCCCGTCACTTCCTCATCTAATTTATCCCTGGCTGTTAAAACCTTTAGCTGTAATTTTTCAACGATTTCCTTTAATTTCATTTTATTGCCTTTCCTTTTTTCCTTATTTTTTTTGCACTCGCCTTGGCGTGACTCTTTGAGGCAGGCACTTCAAGCAATTCTGAAAATTCCTGAGAGAGTTCTTTAAATCTTTGGGGAAGATTGAAAATACAGTCAGTGAGCTCCGCATCACCCTTAACGACGTCTTCAGCAAAGGTTATACATTCGGGAGCACCGCAGGCTCCACAGTCAATTTTGGGCAGTGACGCATAGATATCTTCTTTATCTTTTCTTTTCTTTATCGCTTTGGCTAAATCTTTATCAAGTGGTCTGAGGGGACGGGGCTCAAATTTTCCCTTGATAAAAAAGTATTTCTGTCCGTAAAGCTTTCTGACCTCCCGGATGTCCGGACAGGCTTTTATTTGTTCGTACTCTAAAGTTTCAATCAGTTTTAGGATTTTGTTATAGGAAATATACACGTTTTCTACTGTCAGAGAGCCTCCCACACAACCCTGGCGACAGGAATACGCTTCAACAAAGTCGATATTTCTCAGGTTCCCTCGCTCAATATCGTCAAAGACTTTTAAGATGTCGGCAATCCCCGAAACCGCCAGGGAGTTTTTTAATCTCAGAGTTCGGCAAATGCCACCAACCATTGCCCAGCCCACCCCAAGAATACAGATGTTTTCCAGCTCTTTCCGGTAGCTGCCTTTTCCGGTTCCTTCAAGAGCGGAAAGGAGAGGTCCATAAATATCTGAAATAGAGATGGCTCCATCCAAATAAGATTTCCCTTTTTCTGCCGGCTGTTTTATAGATATCATCTTTACTGGGCAGGGAGTGAGATAGAAAGTGCCGATTTCTTTTTCCTTAAGCCCGAGTTGTTTTGATTTTTTCTTTTTGATTTCCCGCGCAGCCAATTCTCTGGGAGGTTCTATGGGGATGACTTGGTCAATGAGTTCAGGATATTTGACCTGGACCAAGCGCACCACAGCCGGACAAGCGTTTGAGATGAGAGGCTTGGGACCTTTGTATTCACGAAGATATTCCTGAATGGCGAAACTGACTTCTCCGCATGTTAAAGCCAGGTCAAAAGCGCTGTCGAATCCCAGCCTTTTTATCCCGGAAAGGATTTTCTCCGGTAAAATTTCTCTTCCGAACTGAGCATACAGAGCAGGAGAGGGTATGGCGACCGTATGACGGAACTTAGAGAGCTCTCCGAAGGGATCTGTCAAAGGGACGATGGCATCATGAGGGCAAACTGTGATACATTCTCCACAATCGATGCATTTCTCTTCGATTATCCTGGCTTTTCCACCTCTGACTCGAATGGCTTGAGTGGGACACACACGCATACATTTCATCCGGCCATCACACTTTTCCGTATCAATCTGGATGGAGTGAAAGTATTGACTCATTTTTTTTCTGTTTTATTTAAACAAAATATTATGTCTAATGTCGTCCCTTTGCCAGGAGTGGACGAAATCTCTAATTTATCAGCATTTCTTTTTATATTGGGAAGCCCCATCCCTGCGCCAAATCCCATCTCTCGCATTTCATCAGTTGCAGTAGAGAAACCTTCCTGCATGGCCAAATCAATATTTTCAAT
>SOIA01000119.1 GCA_004378665.1 Candidatus Aminicenantota bacterium | reverse complement strand
GGCTGGAAAAACACAGGCTCCTCGATTATAAAAGCGAAAAGAGAATTGTTGAGATCAAGTCGTCCCGTTAACCTGTAACATTATTCTCAAAAACAGGTATAATTATCTATAAACCACTCCTATTCTGCTTAACGTGTTAATATTTGAATAATCCTGAAAAGGAGGAGGTATAAAGAGATGGAGCATGTTAAATTCTATTCTCTGGAGGATAAAGTGAGCAAGAAAGTCATCCTGATTCTCGTCATATTGTTCCTGATATTCAATTTCCTTCTCGCTCAGGAACCGGGAGACGTTCCTCAACCTGACGGTAAGAAGAAGTTATACCTCTATTTCATGGGGGAGGAAGCCGGCTACGAGGAATACGAATGGATCGAGCAGGCGGATAAATACATCCTGCGGGCTCGAGGTGAGATCACCAAACCGGTCTCTATCATCACTGAGCTGATGATGATCGAGCTGGACAAGGAATTCAGGCCCTTGCGGTTTGTTTTTAAGGGTAAAGCAGGAGGTATAGAACAGGAAATTGAGAGCACGGTGAGCGAGGGAGAGGTGAAGAACACAGGCCGAGCCGGTGAACAGACGATGGAATCGACAGTCAAGATATCTCCTGATGCTCTCATTATGCCCAACAGCTTTTTTTCTCCCTACATGATTTTGGCGAAAAGAGCAAAGGGCTTAAAAGAAAAAATGACTTTTCAGGCCTATGTCGTGCCTATGAGGGAATTTAGCGTGAACGTGGAGCCTGACAGCGAGAATGTGAATCTTTTCCACATCAATTTTGTCGGAGTCAAGATAGAGTTGCTGACGGATGATGAGGGATATATCAGTTCGCTTTCCGTACCCGCACAGATGATGGAGGCTCGTTCGGAAAAGATTGATACGGAGGAACCAGCCGAGGAGAAAGAGGGAATACAGCACGAATGGTTCACTCAGGGAAGAAAGACAGGAAAGGGTTTGTACAATATCGTCCAGGAAGGGGAGGATATTCTGATTGAAGGAGACACTCAAATGTCGGTTGGCCCGGTGAGCCTTCAATTCCAGTTCGAAGAGAAATTATCAAAGGACTGGAATTTAAAGGAGGCTGTCTTAAAAGGGAAAGTGAACGATGAGGATGTGGAGCTGAGAGCGAAAGTTGTGGGCAATAAGATCGAGGTGTATTTCAAGGAAGGGGATAAGACATCAGAGAAGCAGTTTCCTTTTCGCCGCGACATTGTATTCACCACCGATAATCCGATGGTCGATAATCTTCTGTTGATCAAAAAAAGACCTCATCAGAAAGGAAAAAAACTTTACGCTCTAACGAAATCCTGGGGAAGTTATTATATTGATGAACCTTTTCTGGTTCCAGTGAATATTGAGAGCGATGGAGAAGCAGTCTTGGAATGGGAGGGAAAGGAGTTGAGAACAGAAAGATACTTTGTGAATTTCGCCGGCGCCAGCGGCGGGTATGTCTGGGCAGATGAAGAAAAAATATTAAAAATTTCCTTCCCCTTTGAAGCCAGAGATGTTTATCACCAGGATTTTGTCAACCTGAGAACAAAAAAAATCGCTTCGCCTGTTATCACATCAGATAAGTACACTTCTGAGGATGTGACATACTCTTCGGGGGACATAGAGATGGCGGGGACATTGACGATCCCTTCAGACGGAAAAGACAAACATCCGGCCGCTGTGCTGATTTCGGGCTCAGGTCCCCAAGACAGGAATGAGGATACAGTCGGACCTGGTGGACTCAAGATGGGTATTTTCAAGCAAATCGCTCATGTTTTGAGCGAAAACGGAATAGCGGTTCTCAGGTATGATGACCGGGGAACCGGAGAGAGCCAAGGGAGTTTCGGTGAAGCCGCTCAGGAAGACCTTGTCCAGGATGCCAGGGCCGCGGTTGCTTATTTGAGGACTCGGGAGGACATCATCCCTGAAAGGATAGCGCTCGTCGGTCATTCTGAAGGAGGCATAATCGCTCCCCGGATAGCGGCTGAGGATTCGAAAGTTTTCGCCATCGTTCTTCTGGCTGGAACAGCGAAGACCGGAGATCAAGTCCTGAGAGAGCAGTTTAATTTCCTCATGGACTCGATGGAGCTCCCTAAAGACAGAAGGGAAGAAGCCATGGCGCGCTATGAGGATATGCTCAAAATCATCAAGGGTGAACCCGTAGATGAAGAGGCTGAGGAGAAGCTGAAGCCTTTGATCGAGCCCCAACTCAAGTGGTTGCGGTCTTTTGTGGACTATGACCCTCTTTCTGTTCTCGGTGATATCGAAGCAAAGATATTGATCATCAACGGTGGCAAGGACAAGCAGGTTTTCCCAGAACACGCCAAGATGCTCCACAAAAGACTGAAAAAACTGAAAAAGCCTGTCACACTGAAGATATTCCCTGATTTGAACCACCTTCTCGTCTTTGCTGAGACAGGAGCCTATGCCGAGTACGCCAAGCAATCGATGGAAGGACGAAGAGTCAGTCAGGAGCTCCTGGATTATCTCTCAGGCTGGCTATACGGTGTTTTGATTTTAGAAAAATAGAGAACGTCCATAATTTATAGTAAAATAATAGTGTTGGTTTTTAGAAGTTCTTGGTTGTGTAACAAATTCAGCCGCTTCGAGTAT
>SOIA01000351.1 GCA_004378665.1 Candidatus Aminicenantota bacterium | reverse complement strand
AGATGATTTTCCTGAGCTGACCGGCAACAGCATTATCGATTTTCCGCTTGATTTTCATTCGTGTCCCCTGTCTAAAATCTATAACACAGGCAATATTCGATGTCAAAATAGACAGTTTTGACAATGTCAATTTGACATCCGATCATTCATGTTTTATAAAATCCAGGAATTACCGAGCATCATTTACATGAATGCACCTATCCTCTTTATCTTCATAGGAAAATCACCCGACACAAGGTTCCTTCTATGAGTTCAGGGATTCTCGCTCTTCTCGCTCTTCTTCCGATAATCACCGTATTCGGACTCATTGTTCTTTTCAGGTGGCCCGCAACTAAAGCCATGCCTGTGGCCTGTGTCATCACCTGCCTTCTGGCCTGGGTTGTCTGGAAAGCCCCGCTTCTTCAAATCGCTGCGGCTTCTCTAGATGGGCTCCTTACAGCCGCTTCGATCCTGTATATTATCCTGGGAGCTTTCCTGCTCTTGAACCTGCAGGAAGAGAGCGGAGCGAATTTAGCAATCCGGCGCAGCATGTTCCTCATCTCGCCTGACCGCCGCGTGCAGGCCATCATCATCGCTTTTCTCTTCGGCTCCTTCATCGAAGCATCAGCCGGGTTTGGAACTCCTGCGGCCGTGGCCGCTCCACTGCTCGTGGCGATCGGTTTTCCGGCCATGGCTGCTGTGATGGTCACTCTTATTATCCAGAGCACATGTGTCTCGTTTGGAGCGATCGGCACCCCTATCCTGATAGGCATCAATTCGGGATTGAGTGGGCAGACTGAGGTTTTGGATTATCTCCACGGAGTGAATGTGGAGTTTGTCCCTTATTTGAAAGCTGTCGGGGCCAAGGTTGCGATCATCCATGGAATCACCGGAACTTTGATTCCCTTGATACTTGTCATAATGATGACGCGGTTTTTCGGGCGAAAGAAAAGCTGGACAGAAGGCCTCTCCATCTTTCCTTTTGCGCTGTTTGCCGGCCTCTGTTTTACTGTCCCTTACATGCTGACCGGGATATTTCTGGGCCCGGAGTTTCCTTCACTGTTTGGCTCGCTTCTGGGCCTTATAATCGTCATTCCCCTGGCAAAAACAGGATTTCTTATCCCGAAGAAAACCTGGGATTTCCCTCCGAGGGAAACATGGCCTGCAGAATGGCTCGGCCAAAAGATGGATAAAGGGGACACCGCAAAAGCGAAAATGGGGATATTTAAAGCATGGTTTCCGTATATTCTGGTTGCGTTCCTTCTCCTTCTCAGCCGGCTATTGAATCCTCTCAAGGAACTTCTGGCTTCTGTCTCGCTAGAATGGACACAGATCTTTCAGACCTCGATAAGCACAAGTTTTCAGTTCCTTTACCTGCCGGGCTTTCTGTTCTTTGTTGCTGGTCTGGCCACCATCATTATCCAGAAAATCTCATTCAAACAGACCACGAAGGTCGTCCATAGATCTCTTAAAACCATCCTCGGACCAGCGATCGCTCTCGGGTTCGCAGTCCCCATGGTCAAAGTTTTCATCAACAGCGGAGTCTCCGGTGGATTGGATAAAATGCCAGTTATCCTGGCAAGTGCGGCGGCCTTACTGGTTGGAAAGGGATGGACAGCATTCGCCGCTGTAATCGGAGCCATGGGAGCGTTCATCGCAGGGAGCAATACTTTCAGCAATATGATGTTCTCCCTATTCCAGTTCACTACAGCGCTGAAAATCGGAGCGGTTCCCGGAGTGATCGTGGCTCTTCAGGCCGTCGGGGGTGCGGCCGGGAACATGATCTGTGTCCACAATGTAGTCGCGGCCTCGGCTGTCGTGGGACTCCTGGGAAAAGAGGGATTGCTCATCCGCAAAACACTCATCCCCATGACCTATTACCTGATAATGGCTGCTATCATCGGGATAATCCTGCTACAGGTGTTCAAGGTATGATAAAGAAACAGTCAGGCAAACTGATTCGTCAGCCCGTGTATTTTCCCCACCTCTAAAGGCCTTGCGACCGTGATCCCGGTATAGGTTTCGACGGATTGGATATATCGGTAAAGCTCTGTATCCAGGAGCACCTTTTTCTTTATTGACGATGCGTGCAATAACCGGATCTTCCGTTTTTCGTCCTGAAAAGCAAGCCCGGTATGGGAGTAATCCAATCCCTTTTTCTCCGTAGCCACAGCGATGATATCACCAGTCCGGAGATGGTCTTGCGCCCCCTTGACTTTTTTCCTGGAGATGACCCAGTGTTTCCGTTTATTGATTCCCTGTTCAATCTCGGCAATTGTCCCGACAAACTCCGGAAACTCTCTGAGTGCTTGATAATAACCGGGATTTTCAGACATGAAAGACACCCGGACTGGGAATTCTTCACCACCGAGGTCTCTGGTGATATTCTTCACGACCTTTTTCCTCTCGTTGTCATGGATCCAATCTGAGGTGTAATGGAGACGCGACGTGTAGTCTGTCAGGACTCCTTTCCTGTACCGAGTGAATGTGAGTTCGGCGATGAAATCATCATATGAGGTCCTCCCCTTTTTCAGGATTCTTGCCAGGCACAACGCGTTTTCATAAAGAGTCACGCAATCCAATCCTGTCAAATCAACCCGGCAGATCTCCGGACCTTTGCCTTCAAG
>SOIA01000342.1 GCA_004378665.1 Candidatus Aminicenantota bacterium | reverse complement strand
GTCAGGCAATCTGGTTAGGAAGCCATCCGGAGGCGAGCGGGCATGGTTCCTCGAATTTTATTATCTCTGGTATTTTCTCACCGCCCTTTGATGTTCGTTAAACGTGCGGCTAAAGACATGGCTTCCGTCATTCTTGGAGACGAAATAAATGTATTTTTCATCCGAAGGATAGAGAGCGGCTTCGAGAGCGGCTTGTCCTGGATTGCAGATGGGTCCCGGAGGCAGGCCTCGCCTGAGGTAGGTGTTGTAGGAAGATTCGAATTTTAAATGTCTTTTCAAAAGACGTCCTTCATAAATCCCCAGCTCTTTCATGGCGTAGATTATAGTCGGATCACAATCAAGTTTCATCCTTATTCTCAGACGGTTGTGGAATACGGCCGAGACCAGCTTTCTTTCCTCAGGGAAGGAAGTCTCTTTTTCGATCAACGAGGCCAGGATCACGACCTTTCTTGGAGTCATGTTGATTTCAGTCGCTCTTTGCCGCCACTCCTCGGTGAAGACGGTCTTAAATTGGGTGACGAGGGTGGTGATGATCGTATCCGCGGAGATTCCTCTGGAAAGGTGGTATGTCTCTGGGAAGAGGTATCCTTCAAGATTTTCCGCCTCGATATCGTAAGAGCCGAGGAGTCCGGTCCTGGAGCACGCCTCGAGGAAATCCTCCTCTTCTATGATTCCGAGGGATTCAAGATGTTGAGCGATCTCCCGTCTCGTCAGGCCCTCGGGAATCGTGACGGGATGGAAGAAGACCTTCCCTTCGGAGAGTATGGTCAAGATTTTTTTTGTCGACACAGGAAGGCTGAGCTCGTACTCTCCTGCTTTCAGGCTCTTGGGAGAAAAATAGAGTTTATAGCCCAGAAGAAAAGGCCAGGTTTTCTTGATGACTCCTTCCTCTTTGAGATCTTGAGCGATGCTCTGGATTCCTTTTCCTGATTCGACCACAAATAATATCTTTTCTGGAGTGGCCTTAGAAGTCCCGTAGAACTCAAAGGAAAACCATGCGCAGAGGAAGAGAGGGATGACCGCTGAGATGATGAGAGCGGGTTTAATGACCTTGAGTATCATTGTGTTTGGCTTTTTTATTCTCGAGGTAACTCGAGAGGATGAGCGAAGCGGATATCTGGTCTTTCAGAATCTTTTTCTTGCGGAAATCGACTTTTTGCCCTCTCAGTATTTTCAGGGCTTGCTGTGTGGTCAGACGTTCGTCCCAAAAAACGATCGGAAGATGGAGAATGTTCTCGAGCCAGCGGGCGAACTTTTTAGTCTTTTCAACCCGCGTGCCCGGGCTGCCATCCATTCTGAGAGGAAGTCCGATGACGATTTCTCCGACTTCGTACTGTGAGACGAGCTCCTGAAAATACTTCTTGTCCTTTTCTTGACTCTGCCTGCGGTAGCGCCCGATGGCTTGGGCAGTCAGAAAGAGCGTGTCGCTGACAGCCAGGCCGATGTTTCTGTCTCCGAAGTCTATCCCGAGGATTCTCATGAGTCGTAATTTTCTCGACTTTTCTTTTTTTCCCTGTGTCTGTCCAGGCCCAGCTCGATAAGCTTTTCCAGGAGAAGGGGGAAGGACAGACCGCTGACCTCCCAGAGCTTCGGATACATGCTGATCTCCGTGAAGCCTGGAATGGTGTTGATTTCGCTTAAATATATTTTTTCGGATTTCCCGTCCATAAGGAAATCCACTCGTGCCATGCCCGAACAGTCAATGGCCTTGAACGCCTCCACTGATAGTCGCTGAATTTCTTCAGACTGCGAGGGAGTGAGCTGCGCCGGAATTCCGAAACGTGTCTTCCCCTCGATGTACTTGTCTTCATAGTCGTAGAATTCTCTGAAGGGCATGATCTCTCCAGGGAGAGAGGCTTTGGGCTCCTCATTCCCCAAGACGCTGCACTCCAACTCCCGCCCGAGTATCCCCTCTTCGACTAGGATTTTCCGGTCATAACGGAAGGCTTCGTCCAGAGCTGCGGGAGTTTCGCTGTCTTCTTTCACTTTGGATATACCGATACTCGAACCCAAACAGGCGGGTTTCACAAAACGCGGAAGAGGCAGTTCCGCTTTGATCTCAGAGAGGATCGCTTCTTGATTTGCTCTCCACTCCTTTTCGGGAACAATGAGATATTTGACCACGGGTAAATTTTTTGCCTCCCAAATTATCTTGGTCATGGCTTTGTCCATGCCGACAGCAGAATCCATGACTGATGCTCCTGCATAGGGGACGTCGGCCATCTCCAGAAGCCCCTGGATGGTCCCATCTTCGCCGTATGGCCCATGGAGCACGGGGAAATAGATATCCGCATCGATTGGCTGAGAGGAGGCGCTTTTGTTCCAGGGAAGGAAAGAAGAAAATGGACCGGCTTCCAGTTTGTCAGAAGAAAGAAGCGGAGAATCGACGATTTTCCAGTCTCCTTTTTTGTTAATGTACACAGAGATGATCTCGAATTTTTTCGAATCCAGGTTATTGTAGATTGAGGCTGCGGAAAGGAGGGAGATTTCGTGTTCGGCGGAGCGTCCGCCAAAAAGGAGAACGATCTTTCTCTTTTTAGACACCATTTTCTTTTCTCGAGAGATTATTTTAAAGGAATGAATCCTTGATGTCCAATCAAGGAAGAA
>SOIA01000368.1 GCA_004378665.1 Candidatus Aminicenantota bacterium | reverse complement strand
ATCCTCGAAATCACAATCCACGATCTGGCCGGTGAGCTTCACTCCATCATCCAGTTCCACAATGCCCACAGCAAAAGGCGCCTGGTCGACGAACTGATGGGGGGGCACCCGGATAATCGTGTAGGTAAAAATCTTTCCCTTTTCAGCCAGCTTCGTATCCTCGAATTCACGGCCTTTGCACTCCGGACAGATCAGCCGCGGGGGAAAGAGCACCATTCCACATTTCTTGCATTTCTGGGCTTCCAGCCTGTATCTTTGAGGAATTTCCCTCCAGTATCTCGATGGTGTCGGCATTTCTTCCTCCTTACTCCTTTTCGAAGATATGGACCACGGCGCTGCCGCCGCTTCCGCCCATGTTCTGTGCCAGTCCGACTTTCGGATTCTTCAACTGTCTCTCGCCGGCTTCTCCTCTGAGCTGCTTCACGATTTCAATGACCTGCGCTGCACCCGTGGCCCCGACAGGATGGCCTTTGGATTTCAATCCTCCGCTCGTGTTGACAGGTATCTTTCCTTCAAGAGAGGTAATCTCATCCTCATACGCTTTTCCGCCTTTTCCCTTCTCGACCAGCCCTAAGGCCTCGATCACGCAGATCTCCGCGATGGTGAAGCAGTCATGGACCTCGAGAAAATCGATATCCTCCGGCTTCTTATTGGCCATGGCATAAGCCTGTTTCGCGGCCTGAAAGGTGGCTTCCAGCCAGGTGATATCCTTCCTATGATTCAGAGCGATCGTATCCGTGGCATGGCCTGTCCCGGTGATCTTGACGACTGGCTTCTTCATCTTCCGGGCCATCTCCACAGGGCAAAGGATCAAAGCTGCGGCCCCATCCGTGATCGGCGAACAGTCCAGGATTCTCAGCGGATCAGCGACCATGACTGAGTTGAGGACCGCGTCCACAGTCACCTCGAACGGAAACTGGGCCAGCGGATTCTTGGCGCCGTTGCGGTGATTTTTTACGGCAACCATTGCCAGCTGCTCGCGGGTTGTCCTGTATTTCTCCATATGAGCCCTGGCGATCAAGGCGTAAAGACCGGGAAAGGTGATTCCATGATATCCTTCGTATTCCTGGTCCGCGGCCGTGCCCAGGGCATAAGTCGCTTCATGACCGTTGACATCGGTCATCTTTTCGACACCCCCGACAAGGACCACATCGCTCATCCCGGAAGCCACCTCCATGAACCCGAGCCGTAAGGCTAGACCACCCGAAGCACAGGCGGTTTCCACTCTTGTCGAAGGGACAGGAGCTTGACCCAAATAATCGGCCAGCATGGAGGCGATATGCTCCTGGCCGACGAAGATTCCAGACGACATGGAACCCACGTACATGGAGTCGATCTTATCCACTCCGGCATCATCCAGAGCAAGGAGAGAGCTCTCGACAAAAATCGTTCGCAGGGATTTTTCCCACAGCTCTCCCCACTTTGTCATTCCCACACCGATAACTGCGACTTCTCTCATCTCTGCTCCTCCTAATCTGCCTTTTTGATCTTATGGCGGAATTTGGCATACTCGCCATACTCAAGGTAATGTTTATTCTTATCCAGTATGTCTCTGGTTTTCGGGGCCAGGCCTTGAACCTCTTTTATCCTGTCCAGGACCTCGAAAATAAATGCATCGCTCCCCGCCCCCGAACCGTAGGAAACGATAAGGATCATATCTCCGGGCTTGGCAACATCCAGGCATGCGGTCAGGCCTAACGGAGAAGATCCCGAATAGGTGTTCCCGAGCTTGTTGACCAGCCAGCCGGTTTCGATCTGTTCCTTTTTAAATCCCAACATCTTTCCAACCCGGAATGGGAACTTGCCGTTGGGCTGGTGAAAAATGACATAGGTGAAATCGGACGGCTTCATCCCGGCCTTATCCATGATCCCGTTGCCCGCTCCCACGACATGCTTGAAATAGGCGGGGTCTCCGGTGAACCGGCCTCCGTGCTGTGGATAATACTGGTATTCCCGGCGCCAGAAATCAGGAGTATCGGTCATGTAGGCATAGGTCTCCACCGCTTTGGCCAACAGATTATCACGGCCGAAGATAAAAGCCGCGGCTCCGGCTGCCGCGGAGTATTCCAGTGCGTCTCCGGGTGCTCCTTGTGAAGTGTCAGCTCCGACAGCCAATCCGTACTTGACGGCTCCGGACTTCACGAGGTTCAGAGCCACGAACATCCCCTCGGTTCCGGCCTTGCAGGCGAATTCAAAATCTGCTGTATGGGCTTCGGGCGTGGACCCCAGAGCTTCGGCCAAAACCGTGCCGCTGGGTTTGACCGCATAGGGATGGGACTCCGACCCGACATAAAGTGCACCGATCTCAGCAGGATCGATAGAGGCTCTCTTCAGGGCACTCTTAGACGCTTCCACAGACATCGTGATGGTGTCCTGGTCAGGTGAAGGAACGGATTTTTCCTCCAGCATCAGTCCTTTCTTGTAGCTTGGTGCATCGGCTCCCCAGACTTTAGCGATTTCTTCCACTTTGATCCTGTTCCGCGGAATATACGCCCCGTAGCCTATGATTCCTTCCATTTATGGCCTCCCTTTTTGGATGTGAAAGAGTTTTTCAAAAGACATGGATGAGTGTTGAAAATTAAAAAAAATGAACTATCAATCGTGAAAAAGTATCGTGGCACATATCG
>SOIA01000095.1 GCA_004378665.1 Candidatus Aminicenantota bacterium | reverse complement strand
GAACATAAAACTCCTGCCACGATTTATTACAGGGTGAGAATCCGGACCCGCAGCATGAAATCCGCCCAAAAGATCGCAGATAACCTCAATAAAAAGGGCTATTCCGCTTATGTCCTGGAAGAATATTGAGCCGGATTATCTATTTCTTTTGAAAAGGTAGGCGCAGGGTTTTCGCACATTTTCCTTCCCATCGTGAACAGCGTACCTCGCGCCGCTCCACATCGAGGCTCCTCCGTATTCGCCCTTTTTGTTTATCGCATAAAAATTCAGACCGAAACGCGGGAGTCCGTCATCGTTCAAAAGTTGGGGAAGACGCTTGGCCTTGCCGGCGATTTTTTCGAGGGATTTAAGACATGCCTCTTCAGGAGAATGCCCCATCCCCATAAAATTAACAACTTGAAAACTTCCGCAGTTCAAGATATTGGCCTCTCCCCTGCCCGTCGAACCCGCCGCACCGATATCATTATCCACATAAAGGCCGGCGCCGATGATCGGTGAATCCCCGACTCTCCCAGGAATCTTAAAGAAAAAACCGCTGGTTGTCGTCACTCCGGCGAGGTTTCCCGCAGCGTCGATAGCGCAGCAGTTGATGGTCCCATGGAATTCATAGAAAGACGCGAATTCTCGTTCAGTCTTTTCCGGCTTGGGAGGAAACCAAAAATCCCGATCTGAAAGCGTTTCCTTGCGCCGAAGCCAGATTGCGCGCGCTCTGTCGGTGAGGAGGTTTTCTTCTTTAAAACCATGTGCTTTAGCGAATTTTAAAGCTCCATTTCCTACAAGAAGCGCGTGGTCTGTTCTCTCCATGACAATTTTAGCGACTTTAGAGGGAGTTTTAATGTTTCTCAGGCTGGCGACTGCGCCTCCGTTGTGGGTTGGACCGTGCATGACCGATGAGTCAAGTTCCACGACTCCCTCCTCATTAGGGAGACCGCCGTAACCGACTGACCTTTCATTGGGGTCTTCTTCGACGATGTTCACCCCTGCTATCACCGCGTCTAACGGGTCCTGTTTCTGTCTAAGAATTTCCATAGCTTTTTCGGTGGCTCTCAATCCGTTTCCACTCGCCACCACACGCATTGGTCCTTCATTCCCTTCTGCTCCCAGCAGATTTTTCCCTCCGCTCATCAATGCAGCTGCGCTCAAACCGATTCCTGTCTTGAGAAAATCCCGTCTTGAACATTTATCTCTCATCGTACCTCCTTTTGTGTAGGCATTTTTCCTAAACACATTACTGAATTTATTCATGAGAAGCAACAAATTTTATCCACGGAGAAAAAATGGGGAGTCCCCTTATTGACTTATTGACAGACAATGTGAGGTTTAGTATAAATCCCTCTCTCCAACACAGCATGAAAAAAAAGGTTCTTTTCTCCGCCTCCCTTTTCCACGCGCTCAACGATGCCGCCACAGTGACTGTCCCGATGATCTTCCCGCTTTTGTACAGTCAACAATTCATCATCAAGAAATATTTTCACATCGGCATCCTTTCCAACCTGGGGCTTCTGGTCACATTCATCTTTCAGATAATCATCGCCAATGCGTCTCATAAATACGAATACAAAACTATACTTCTCTTGAGCTACCTGGGAATCTCTCTTTCTCTGGCATTGATGACGATCTCAACGGCCTTTGCTTCTTTTCTGATCATCTACCTGACCATGAGAATATTCAACAGCTTTTACCATTCCATCGGGATCGCCTGGGTCTCTAAGACACATCCCAGCCAGGGAATGGACTTTGCGATGGGAATCCAGAGCGGCACGGGAAACCTGGGTGTTCTCATCGCTTTCGTTTCTTCAGGTTTCTTAGCCCAGAGCTTAGGCTGGAGGGTTCCACTCTATGTCTGGGCTGTGGCAGGTTTCATCCTTGGATCCATAAGCTTTTTAGCGGTGAGAAGGATATCCACAAAGAGCGAAGATGTATTCAAGCCTGATTTTTCTTCATGGATGGAAACGCTCAAAAACATCAAAATCTACATTCCCGGATTCGCTTTCGGCGGGGCATGCTGGGGGACCACGGTATTTTTCGCCCCGTCTCTGTTCAACCACAGGTTCGAGATCCCGCTCGGCCAAACAGGCCTCTACCTTGCAGCCTGGATTGGGATAGGGACTGTGATGACATATTCCTTCGGTTTTTTGAGCCGGAAATTCGGACGGCTGCGGATATCGCTTTTCTCTTTCAGCGGCACCACAATCTTCCTTTTCCTTTTAGGATTCGCGCCTACGGCAGGACTTGCCCTGATGAGCCTCTTCCTTTTCGGAATGTTCCTCTTTCTTGTTTATCCCGGATTCCAATCCTTTATCGGGAACGAGGTCCCTGCAAAGAACCAGGCCCAGGCGTTCAGCCTTTCCGCGAATGTCCAGATGCTGTCCGGAGCGCTCGTCGTCCTGATCGATGGCGTTCTCTCGGATAAGTTCGGTATTAACACGCCTTTTATCTTTCTGGGAGCACTCGGAGTTTTTATCTCGTTCTTCTACCTGTCCAAAAGTTCGTATCTGGCACAAAAATCATAAATAAGACGATCACTCCCGCAGCTCCTCTCTCCAGGATTGGATATCTATGATTTAAAACTTCTCAATCCGAATCTAATTAGAATCCTTGAGCTTGATCACCTCTCCAGGAAGCGTCC
>SOIA01000196.1 GCA_004378665.1 Candidatus Aminicenantota bacterium | reverse complement strand
AAAATTTTTTCATTCTCACTATTGACAAATGATTCGAAAATAGAATAATAGATGGGTACTTTTGTTTTGAGGAGGAGAGGGGAAATCCCTTAGGTTTGGAATTGGACTTCTTTTTTCATCACAGAAAATTTTTCGGCCCTGAACCTGCTTGTTTCTATTCCGTACCTATTGACCGCGTCATTTTTTTTGTGGTATGTTTATTCAAGGATGTCAGAAGCTGGCAACCTGGGAAAAGAAAGAGGTATTCGTTTCGTGCAAAAAGGGATACTCCTTGGGAACCAAATTTTGAATACAAGATAAGCGTATTGATTCATAAAATAATCACTTAAAAAGAATTATGATCGACAAGAACATCCTCATTTTCAACAAAAGCCTCGAAGAAAGAGTTCATTTAAATAAAATATCCAGCAAAGTCGGCACTGTATATTCTTCTGCCAGCTTAGAGAGAACCATCGCACTCTGTAAGCCCACGGATTTTCATGTGCTCGTCGTCGATTATTCTCTGGCGAATTATTCATCCCTTAAGGAATTGTTCACAAAGCCAATGAGTATCATCATCACAGGCGCTGACGAAAGGGAAGTTAAAGCAATCGCAAGCACATGGCCCTGGAGCCACTATGTGGACTATCATATCACTCCCTTCGAAGAACATCAGAACAGGGCTTTCCTCCGGATTCTTCAAAAGGCGGCAGAGCACTCTTCGCTGAAAATGGAAGCCGAAGACCTGAAGGATTATCTTGAACGGACGAACGTGATGATACAGGACACTTACTCCGATATTAAAGAGATTGAAAAAGTCATCAATGAGAGTATTGTCAGTGAATTGGAAAAACGTATTGAGTTGGGAGAGAAACACATCCGGTTCAAAAAGGAAAAACAGAAAATAGAAGAAATTTTAAAGAATATTTACATGGCTAACGATTTTATCAGCCTGCTGGACATTGTCGACGATATAAAGGATATTCTCCGGGCCAGCGGCATTTCAATGTATCTTCTGGAAGAAGACGAGTTTCTCGGAAAGCACCTCAAACCGTTGATATGGGATGATGTTTTCTTGCTTCATCCTGATATTTCCAAGCATACTGTTTCTATAGATAAGCAGGATTATGCAGCTTTAGCCGCACGCCACCATCAGGAGATTCGCACCACGGACTTAGCAAACGACCATCGGATGAGCAGAAGATATCTGGACCATTTTAAGTCTTCCTTGAAGAGCCTGATGTGCCTTCCGATCATGCATGACCGGGATGCCATTGGCGTTCTCGAAGTCTACAACAAAATACCCCCGAAGGACTCGACTCAAAAGGGATTCACGAAGGAAGACCAGCAGATAATGCGCACGCTCGCAGAGCACATCTCCTTGGCCATCACAAAACTCAACCTCATTCAGTATGACGCCCTCACAGGTCTGCTGCGTCCCGATCCCTTCTTCAAGAGCGTTATCCATAAGCTCGAGTCTCAAAGGAAAAGACGCGATGAAACAGAATCCTTTGCCATGGTGATGGGCGATGTCGACTGGTTCAAGAATTATAACGACAGGAATGGCCATGAAGCGGGAAACAAGCTCCTCCGGGAATTGGCGAAAGTCCTGAAGTCTTCCACCAGAGACCAGGATATACTCTGCCGGTACGGCGGAGAGGAATTCCTGTTTTTCCTCACAGGATTAAAAAACCTGGAGGAAGCGTGTATGTTTACGGAGAGGATTAAGAAAAACATCGACGAGCATTATTTTCATTACCAGGAATTTCAACCCAGAAACAACCTGACCATGAGCTTCGGCATAACTTATTTTACGCTGGGGAGAGTGGCTTCCATTGAGTCGATCACGCAGAATGATTTAAAGGATTTAGCCAGTGAAGCGGACATGGCTTTGGCTAAAGCAAAGGGAAAGGGAGAAAAAGAGACAATCACGGATAAAAACAGGGTATGCGTGTATTACGGAAGGCCAACCGATAGGCCAGAAAAAGAAGAAGTGATCAAGCATTACAAGAAAAAAATGGCCAAGGAGAGGAGGAAGGCCGAAAGATACTATGCGTCCACTCTTCTCCTGTACAAAGACAACGGCGCTCATAACGTGGCACAAACGATAAATTTGAGTTTAGTGGGAGTCAAAATTTCTTCAGAATCGAAACTTTCCCCCAAAAAATCCCTTGATATGATAATCGTCTTGCGGAACAAGGCCTGCCGTTTCAAGGGAGATGTTGTGTATTCGGAGAAAGTCGGGGATCATTTCACTCTGTATTATTCAGGATTGAAGTTTACAGAGCTTTCCCCGGATAATAAGACTATCCTGGAGGATTATTTTTCTTCTCTGAGTTTGAACGAGAAATCCTCTCTATCGCATAAAAAATTGTTAAGCCTGCTTTATCCCTGATCCTTCAATTACAGGCATAAACTCAAAAGGAATACCCGTGAATTCATTCATCCTCGGGTTTTAGGATATGATGCTTGTTTTTTGCTGACTTCTGATTCTTTGACTTATTTTTTGCTTTTTCTGTTTTCTTTGGTCCGGCCTTTTCTGGATTTGGGCGATTCTTTTGTGCGCAGCAGTTCTACGATTTGCTTTAGTTTTTCCCGCTCTTTCGCCAAATCAATTTCTTCCTGGTCTTTGATTTCTTCCTGGTCTTTGATTTCTTCC
>SOIA01000070.1 GCA_004378665.1 Candidatus Aminicenantota bacterium | reverse complement strand
GAAAATTTTTCCTGGAGCTGGATTTCCAGCCGGAGCGCTGATGTCCGGACAGGTTTGAAGGTCACCCGGTTGTACATGTCCTTGTTCACGCCGTACGCTTCCTGGTTGGCTACCGGGATCCACTCGCTGCCTTTTTGGTAGAGGACTTTCCAGGACACCGGAACACGGCATTCTCCCCGCCCCGTATCGTCGAACCAGTAAACCTTGACCTCGGAGATTGTCTGTGCTTTCTTGAAATCGTACTGCACCCATTCCACTGTTCCTTTTGTGGGCCACCAGTGGAGATAGGGATGGGCATGGTCGTTGGAGTGTCTCGGTTCCCACTGGTCGTTGATCGGCGCCCCGTTTTTGTCCCGGGAAGCACTGACTTTGCTGGTCGAAGCGATCGTCGGTTTCGGCAGAGCTCTAGCCAGGGATTCCTCCCGCGGGAGCCAGACTGCCATTTCGCCCTGGCCGCGATGAGCCCAGGCATAATAGGGGATGGCAGTGAATTCCTGCTGTTTTTTTACAGGAGAGTTTTCGTCTTGACCTTCATGCAGCGCCAGGATCTGGCCTTTGATGACAACGACGCCGTCGAACAGATCGTCCCGGCGTTCGACCGTCAACTTAATATCATCCGGTAAAACAAGATTGCTAACAGAGCCCTGGTTGTCCGGCCATTCTGCACAGTAGACGATCGGTCCCCGTTCGAGCGCAGCTTTTCCTGTGTTTTCCTTGATTTCAGGATGGCTGAGCACGCGGCGGATCGGCATCGGAAGGTCCAGTTCGACAGTATCCCCGCTGTTCCAGGTGCGGCGGATTCGCGCATAACCCTTTTCCAGGTTGAGATCGGCCTCCTCACCGTTGACCCTGAGAATGACCTCCTTGATGCTGGGATTCATGTATCGATAAAGGTCACTCGGCACAGGCTTATTTTGCGCCCACCCCGGGATCCGGACGTAAACAGCAAAGCGGGCAGGGCTGTCTGGGTCAACCTTTATTTTAATTTTTCCATCCCACGGGTACTCGGTTTCCTGTTTGATCTTGATATCATGTCCCTTGAGGTTTGCCTGGACATTGCTATCGACGAAAAGATTGACATAAAGGACATCATCCCGCATGGCGTACACGTATCCGGGGACAGAGGGCATGAAGCGAGAGATATTGCTCGGGCAGCAGGCACAGGCGAACCAGGGGCTGCGTTTGTGCTGTCCGAAGGATTCCAGCGGGTTGGAATAGAAGAAGAGGTCACCGCTCAAGGCCACGCCAGAGATCAGTCCGTTATACAGTACTCTTTCCAGGACATCGATGTACTTGGCGTCCCCGTTCAACAGGAACATGCGCTGGTTCCACAACGCGTTGCCGATCGAGGCGCATGTTTCCGCATACGCTGTGGCATTCGGAAGATTGTAGTCTCCGCCAAAGGCCTCCCCGGCGCCCGTGGCTCCTATTCCTCCTGTCAGGTAGAGCTTTCCGAAGACGACATCTTCCCAGATACGGCCGATCGCCTGGATGTAGGAAGAGTCGCCTGTAAGCGCTGCCACATCCGCCATCCCGGAATACATGTAGGCCGCTCTCACAGCATGACCGACTGCCTCATTTTGTTCTATGACGGGTTTGTGGTCCTGGGAGTATTCGCCGAATAATTTGCGGTCCTCGGAATTCCCGCGCTCATCCAGGAAAAATTTCGCCAGGTCCAGGTATTTCCGGTCTCCTGTGACACGGTACAGCTTGACCAATCCGATTTCGATTTCCTGATGCCCGGGCGCGCCGTGCTTTTTGCCCGGCCCGAAAACAGACGCGATCAAGTCGGCGTTCCTGAGAGCCACGTCCAGGAATGTCCGTTTGCCCGTGGCCAGATAATGGGCCACTGCAGCCTCGTACATGTGCCCGACATTGTACAGTTCGTGTCCCAGATACATGTTCGCCCAGCGTTCTTCTTCCACCCAGCGGACCGGGGATTCGGAATTGACAGTCCGGGCTGAATACAGGTATCCGTCTTCCTCCTGAGCGGCAGCGATTTTGGCGATCAGATCATCCAGGTATTTGTCCAGTTCTGGGTCGGGATGCACACGCAAAGAGTAAGAGGCTCCTTCGATGATTTTGAAAACATCCGAGTCGTCGAAGGGATAGACCGAACAGAATGTTCCTGTTTCCGCCTGGCCCGACCTGACAGAAGCCGCCTCCTCAAAGTTCTTGATGCGGCCGGTCTCCTCACACTGCTGGAAAGCATAGGGGATGGTGATTTTCTGGTTGGTTTCCATTCGAGGGGCCCAGAATTGATCGGTGATGTGCACCTCAGTGAAATTGATCGGCTGAAAAGGATAATCTTTTTGTGTGCCAGATTTTTTACAGGCAGTGAAGACAATGATGATAAGACCTATGGATAAAAAAACTCTGGTGATTTTTTTCATTTCTCCCTCCTGTTTGGATGGTCATATCTTTACTCAACTGCAATACGTTGCGGCTGCAATAAGTAAACATACATGTCATGTTGTGTATAAAAGTGACTCGAGAATTATAACATAATAGGGGGACGTTCCCCAAGGTACCACCTTAGCTCAATTAGCTCATTATTTTTACCTCTCGTATGGAGGTCAAACTATAGAAGACTGACTTTTTAGGCTAAGGTGGTACCTTGGGGAACGTCCCCATTATTCTGGCA
>SOIA01000190.1 GCA_004378665.1 Candidatus Aminicenantota bacterium | reverse complement strand
GTGGCCGGTATTGCCTGGGGAAAAGGAATGTAGATCGCTCGCCTTCCGGTTAAACCGATGTCAAATTCGTTGGCAACCACGACCGGGCAGACCTTGGTACACTCATCACAGAGAGTGCATTTGTTAGGGTCCACGTAGGTGGGTTTTTTGAGTATTTTGACTTTGAAGTTACCCACATAACCGGAGATTTCCTGCACCTCGCTGTAAGTCATGAGCTTAATATTCGGATGCTTGGAGACTTCGACCATTTTGGGAGTCAGAATACACTGCGAACAGTCGAGTGTCGGAAAAGTCTCGGAGAGCTGGATCATATGCCCTCCGATGGACGGAGACCTTTCGACCAGGATGACTTCAAAACCGCTGTTGGCCATATCCAGAGCAGACTGGATGCCGGAAATCCCTCCGCCGATGACCAGTGCTCTCCGGGTGACGGGGATACTTATCGGATCCAGTGATTCGTTCCTGCGAACTCTCTCCACAGCGCTCTTGGTGAGCTTAATCGCCTTATCTGTCGCTTTGTCCATGTCTTTGTGGACCCAGCTGCATTGTTCACGAATGTTGGCGATCTCACACTGGAAGGTGTTGATCCCGGCTGACTTGGTCGCGTTGCGGAAGGTTGTTTCATGGAGGGTCGGGGAACAGCAGGCCACAACCACGTTATCCAGATTTTTTTCTTTTATGGCATCTATGATCAGGTTCTGTCCCGGGTCAGAGCACATGTAAACATATTCTTCGGAATGGACGACTCCAGGGTGTTTGGAGAGGTCTTCAGCGGCTTTTTTAACATCCACTGTTCCTGCGATGTTTATGCCACAGTGGCAGACGAAAACGCCAGTCCGTTTCATTTTTCTCCCTTTTTACTTTGAGTTGTTGATTTTTTCTCTTTAGCCAAGACTTCCTTTCCGTAATCGAATCCTTTGTCAAAAGCCTTGATATTCAGATCGAGAAACCTGCCTGGAACCAGTCCGGGAAGGGCTTTTTTCATCGCCTCTGCGGAGACGATACCTGTGACCGCAGAGAAGAATCCCAGCATGACCAGGTTGGCAATGATCCGATTCCCCAATTCTTCGGCAAACCGTGTAGAAGGAATGGCATAGTTTTTGATTTTTCCCCGAGCAGGCTTTGATTTGACCAGGTCCTTGTCGATGATCAGTATCCCATCATCCTTTAATTCGGGTTCGTATTTTTCATAGGCTTCCTGGGACATGGAGACGAGGATTTCTGGGATGGAAATGTAAGGATAGAGGACTCTGTCGTCAGAGACGACCAGTTGAGAGCTGCAGGCGCTTCCGCGTGCTTCCGGCCCAAAGCTTTGTGTCATCGTGGCATATTTATTATCATAAAGAGCAAGGGCCTTTCCCGCGATCAGACCGCAGCGTATGATTCCCTGACCTCCAAATCCTGAAAATCGAATTTCAGTCATTGTTCACTCCATAGGTCTGGTATTTATCGCCCAAAACTTTACCGAGATGCTCGTTCATGCAGTCCAGAAAAGTGGGTTTTTCTATATCGACGAATTTTCCAACGATGAGTTTTCCTTGATAGCTGATATCCAGGGTTCGGGTATCCGCTCCATGCTGGATCTCTGATTTCTCGTAGTAGTATTTCAGAAGATTCAGACCGTCGCCGAGTCGGTTTCTGCGGGCATATAGAGTCACGCAGGGCGTGATGACTTCGATGAAAGAAAAGCCTCTTTTTTTAAGGGCTTCCTGCATAGACTTCGTCACTCTTCTCAAGTGGAGGGCAGTCCAGCGGGCAACATAAGTGGCTCCGCTGGCTTCAGCAAGATAAGGCAGGCTGAAAGGATATTCAAAGTTGCCGTACGGGGCTGTGGACGCATTCGCGCCTCTCGGCGTTGTGGCTGCGACCTGTCCACCTGTCATGGCATAGTTAAAGTTATTTACACAGATAATCATGATGTCCATATTGCGTCTTGCGGCATGGATGAAGTGGTTGCCGCCAATCCCCGCGATGTCTCCATC
This sequence comes from Candidatus Aminicenantota bacterium, assembly GCA_004378665.1. Lineage (GTDB taxonomy): Bacteria > Acidobacteriota > Aminicenantia > Aminicenantales > Aminicenantaceae > SOIA01. The sequence continues at coordinate 665 of SOIA01000190.1, read as the reverse complement.
CCCACTGAAGACGACGACCTTCAATTCAGGGTTGGCCAGCTTTAATCCTGTGGCAACGGGAACAGCCCGGCCGTGAGTCGTGTGGATAGAGTCCAGTTTCACGTATCCAGCCACTCTTCCAGTGCATCCAATCCCGGAGAGGACGGCAATCTTATCCAGGTCAACTTCACTCTTGCGCAGAGCTTCGGCAAATGAAGTGAGCACGGTTCCTATTCCGCAGCCTGGGCACCAGATATGGGGAATGCGGTCCATTCTCAGCAAATCTTCGATCGGATTTCTTTGCTCAAGTCGATCTTCTTTCTTCATTTTGCAGCCTCCTTGATGGCTTTAAAGATATCATCTGGATCGTGGACCCACCCTCCGCAGTGGGGGACATGGATCGCAGGAGCCTGTCCAGCAGCACAGCGTTCAACTTCAAGGACCATCTGGCCGTAATTGATCTCGGGTACGACGAAGGCCTTTACTTTTTTTGCCAGTTCTCTGATCCGTTTCTCGGGAAAAGGCCAGACTGTGATCAACCTGATTGTCCCAACTTTTATGCCGGCCTCTCGCGCTTTTCGGACAGCTCTTGTCGTCACCCTTGATGTGATTCCGTAGGAAATGACGATGACTTCAGCGTTGTCTATTTTTTCTTCTTCGGTTCTGATGATTTTATCCGCATTCAT
>SOIA01000345.1 GCA_004378665.1 Candidatus Aminicenantota bacterium | reverse complement strand
GAGAGGATGACGATAGCCCCTGATGCGGGCAAGTCTAAAAAATAGGCCAATACAAGTCCCAGCAAGACAGAGACTACAGCGATGAGAGGCGAGAGGAGAATGGCCTGTTTGAAATTGGATGCCAGCTGAAGACCTGCCGCCGCAGGGATGACCACTAAGGCGGAAACCAAAAGAATTCCCACCACTTTCATGCCCAGCACAACAGTCACCGCGGTCAGAACAGTCAAAAGAATGTCCAGGCGTCCGACCTTGATCCCTGATGCTTTTGCGGCTTCATGGTCAAAGGTCATGTACATGAATTTGGGGTAGTGGAGAATCACGACAAAAACAACCACCGCGGCCAAGGCCACAGACAGCCACACCTCGGAAGTTTCGATGGCCAGGATATCCCCAAAAAGATAACCGAAAAGGTCCACGTTGAAGCTTTGGGCAAGAGTGGCCAAAACAATTCCCACAGCCAGTCCCATACTGCTGAAGATCGCAATGGCCGTATCTCCGTAGAGACCTGCTTTCTGCTTCAATTTCATGATTCCCAAAGCTGTCACCACAGCGACGACAAGCGCCACTCCCAGAGGGATTATTTTCAGGAACAGCCCCAAGGCCACTCCGGCAAAGGCGATATGGGCCAAACCGTGGCCGATCATGGAATCCCGCCTCAGGATGAGAAAAACGCCTAAGAGTGCACACGCGACAGCAATAAAAATACCCGCCAGGAGTGCCCTCTGGAGGAATCCGTATGTGAAAAAGGCGTCCATTTCCAACACAAATGATGAGTTACAGGTTAATGGCGGTGAGAGACAAGATGGTGTCCTCCGGCCAGCATATCCTTGAAGGCCTGGGAGCGGCAGAATTCTTCATGGGTGCCGTGATAGACCAGCTTCTGGTTGAGGCATGCCACCTTATTGACATGCCTGTTCACGACCCCGATATCATGAGTGATCAAGACGATCGTGATCCCTTCCTTTTTATTCAGGGAATCCAGCATATCATAAAAATGATCCTGTGTTTCTGTATCCACTCCTGTTGTCGGCTCATCCAGAAAAAGAATATGAGGCTGATTGACGATCGCCCTGGCGATGAAGACTCGCTGCTGCTGGCCTCCTGAAAGGCTTCCGATCCGCCAATTCCTGAGGTTTTCCATCCCGACCTGCTTCAATGCTTTTTCGATGGACAGTTCCTGTTCTTTTTTCTTCATGCCCGGAAACCTGCGGCTGGCCTTAAGCTCCATGGCGACCACTTCTTTGATCGAAGCGGGAAACAAAGGATCGATATGAGTGGCCTTCTGAGGGACATAGCCCATCTTGCTCCAATCCGAATATTCTTCGACTGGCTTTCCCATAATCCGAACCTCTCCCCGCGACGGCTTCAGAAGTCCTAAGATAATCTTGATCAAGGTTGTTTTCCCGGAACCGTTCGGTCCGATGATGGATAAAAAATCACCCGGAAGTATGGGAAAGGTCACATCTTTCAGGACCTGGATAGAGCCGTAACTGAAGGATACATCCTTCACAGAGATCAAAGGCTTCGATTCAGCGGCAGCCAAGTCCATCTTTCAAATTCTCCAGATTCTCTTCCATTATATCAAAAAATGTTTTTCCCAGCTTCATCTCTTCCTTCGTGAGGTTGGCTCCGGGATTCAAGACAAGAGTTCTGGCTCCAGTTTCCCTGGCCAGGACTCTCGCCAATTTGTCACTCACCGAAGCCTCGAAAAAAATGACTTGTATTCCATGCCTCTTCGTCAGTTCCACGACCTCGATCAATTTTTTGGGTGTTGGCTTCGAATCCGGACTGACTCCATAAAGAGAGATCTGACGCAATCCGTATCTTTTCGCCAGGTAACCAAATGCGGCATGTCCACCGAGAATAAAAACCCTGTGGGCGCATTCGGCGAGGCTTTCTTTGAATTTCCTGTCCAGCTTCCTGAGATTCTCTTTGTAGGCGGAGGCGTTCTTCTCGAAGACAGACGTTCCGCTGGGATCCATCTCTGAGAGAACGGCGGCGATTCTCTCGACAATGAGCTCATCGACCTGAAAGTCCAGCCAGATATGCGGGTCCATCGCCTCATGCTCATGCTGATGTTCGGTCTCGTCTTGGTGCTCACCGCCGGTTGGATCTCTCTCGATCAGGGATACTTCTTGACTGGCCTCGAGAGTCCTCAAATTCGGGTTTTGCACACCCTCCAGGATGTCCTGCAGCCATGGCTCCATGTTGGAGCCTATGAAAATGAAAAGGTCGGCAGACGAAAGCCTGACGATATCACTTGGTCTTGGCTGCCAAGTGTGAATTTCGGCCCCTGGAGGAACGAGCAGGGAGACCTCTCCTCTTTCTCCGCAAACCGCCCGGGCAAATTCCATCAGAGGAAAAACGCTGGTGACTACTTTGATCTTGCTTGAAGAATCAAGATGAGGAGCCTGAAACGCTGAAAGAATGATGATAACGGCAGGGATAAAAAAAACCTTAATTTTGAGAGGAATCCATCTGCCGACAGAAAAATCCCTCATGCTCATTCGACAGGGTAAAGCCTTTCCTTCCACTCGAATTTTTTCTTGAAGAGAGAGAGCCGAAAAGAATTGAGCAGTATCAAGACAGCAAAAATAACGGTCAAAGGATGGAGCTGGCCGGAAATTATACCGGTTTTGAACCTTAA
>SOIA01000313.1 GCA_004378665.1 Candidatus Aminicenantota bacterium | reverse complement strand
TTTTGAATAAACCAGTTCCACCTGGATTATCAAGTTCCTTCGAGCCACCCCGAGAGATACTTCCTCTGCTCAGCGGTTAGCCTGTCGATCTTCACGCCAAGGGTTTTTAACTTCATCCGGGCGATATCTTTATCGATTTTCTCCGGCACAGGATAGACAACCTTCTTCAAATCCTTTCCTTTTCTGAAAAGATGTAGCACACAAAAGGCCTGATTGGCAAAACTCATGTCCATGACCATGGCCGGATGCCCCTCAGCCGCCGCCAAATTGATCAATCGGCCTTCGGCCAGAAGATAGATCTTCTTCCCGGAATTCAGGGTGTATTCCTGGACAAAATCCCTCATTTTTCTCTTTTTCTGTGCCAGCTTTTCAAGGGCAGGTATGTCGATCTCCACGTTGAAGTGGCCGGAATTGGCGACGATGGCTCCATCCTTCATCCGCAAGAAATGATCTTGTGTGATAACAGTTTTATCGCCTGTCGCCGTGACGAACACATCACCGATCTTGGCTGCTTTTTTCAGGGTCATAACCTGAAAACCATCCATGACCGCTTCCAGGGCCCTGAGAGGATCCGCTTCACAAATGATCACCTTGGATCCAGCTCCGGAGGCCCTCATGGCAATTCCCCGGCCGCACCATCCGTAGCCGGCGATTACAAAATTCAAACCGGCCAAAAGTATGTTGGTTGCCCGAAGAATCCCGTCGATCGTGCTCTGTCCGGTTCCGTAGCGGTTGTCAAACAGATGCTTTGTGTTCGCGTCATTGACCGCAATGATCGGATAAAGGAGAACTTTTTTCTTCGCCATGCTCCTCAGGCGGATCACACCAGTGGTCGTCTCCTCTGTCCCTCCGATAACTCCATCAATCAGATTCTTTCTCTTGGAGTGAAGCGTGGACACAAGGTCAGCCCCATCGTCCATGGTTATTTGAGGATTCACGTCAAGGGCTTGATTGATGTGGCGGTAATAGGTTTTTTTATCCTCTCCATTTATGGCGAAAACGGACACATCATGATATTTCACGAGCGCCGCAGCCACTTCATCCTGGGTGCTGAGCGGATTGGAGGCTGTTAAAGCCAGATCTGCGCCGGCAAGCTTTAATGCTCTCATCAGGTTACCGGTCTCACTGGTCACATGCAGGCAGGCCGAAATCCGGACTTTCCTGAGAGGCTTCTCTTTAGCAAATTTCTCCTTTATAGAAGCCAGGACGGGCATGTATCTCTCTGCCCATTCCATCTTGAGCTTGCCTTTTTCAGCAAGCTTCAAATCTTTCACATCATAGTCCATCTTCTTCTCCCTTAATAGGCTTCTCTTTTTTCCTAAATCCCCGCGTCTTTTCTCAACGCTTTTGCTTTATCCACTCTCTCCCACGTGAATTCCTTTTCCGTTCGGCCAAAATGCCCGTAACAGGCCGTTTTTTTATAAACTGGCCGGAGCAGATCTAAAGTTCTAATCATTCCTTTGGGCGAGAGGTCAAAATGAGCTTGAATCAATTCCTTGATCTTATCCTCGGAGATTTTTGCTGTCCCGAAAGAATCGACCATGATCGAGACGGGATGAGGCACGCCTATCGCATAAGCCATCTGGACTTCCAACTTGTCGGCAAACCCGGCAGCCACCATATTTTTCGCCACATAGCGGGCCATATAAGAGCCTGAGCGGTCCACTTTTGACGGATCTTTACCGGAGAAACACCCGCCTCCATGGCTTCCCACCCCACCATAGGTGTCCACGATGATCTTGCGGCCGGTGATTCCTGTGTCCGCTAAAGGCCCGCCCTGCTCGAAACGTCCTGTCTCGTTGATGTAAAAATCCGTCTTTTTATCGATCATCCCCGGGGGAATGACTCTCTTTATGACTTCATGTTTGATGTCTTCCCTAAGGTCATCCATTTGCACTTTCGTATCATGCTGGGCAGCAATCACGACGGCATCCACTCTCACAGGCTGCTTCCTATCGTATTCCACGGTTACCTGTGACTTCCCATCAGGCCTGAGGTAAGTTAAAATCTTGTCCTTCCGCACCTGGTCCAGCTTTCTCACGAGTTTGTGAGCCAGCATGATGGGCAATGGCATAAGTTCTTCTGTCTCCCGGCAGGCATAGCCAAACATCAATCCCTGGTCACCCGCTCCCTGTACATGGCCTTCTGTCTCATCGAGACCTCTGGAGATATCCAAAGACTGCTCATGGATGGAAGAGACGACGCAGCAGGTTTCATAATCAAAGCCGTATTTTGCGCTCGTGTACCCGATCTCTTTGATCCTATCCCGGACAACCTTCTGGAACTCACAGTAGCCTTTGCTGGTGATCTCCCCGGCGATCAAGACCAGTCCGGTTGTCACCAGAGTCTCGCAGGCCACTCGGCTGTTGGGATCCTGATTGATAAGGTCGTCGAGAATGGTATCGGAGATCTGGTCGCAAATCTTATCCGGATGGCCCTCTGTCACCGACTCCGAAGTGAATAAATGTCTTCCTTCTTTGCTCATGCATCACCTCATATTCCTGACAATCAGCTGGGTTTCGTAGCTAAGAAAAATAACACAAAAAGACCTTATTTTCAATCGCAACGCATAAAGCTCAAGGCAGTGGGCTTCGAAAACACGCAACTTTTACCTAATATAGGACAATATCCGATTGTGCGAAGGTTTATGGTAAAAAA
>SOIA01000232.1 GCA_004378665.1 Candidatus Aminicenantota bacterium | reverse complement strand
CTTTTTAGGCACATACGGATAAACAAGTGAGGAAAATGAATGAACCGAAATGCGCTGAATGCGCGTCCAAACCCTGCTCCCAGGGCGTGACCGACGAGTCAAAGCTTCCCGCTTTCTGCCCCATCAAAAACTTCAAAGACCTGATCCAGGAAGTCAAAGCGAAATACAAGACCCAAGAGATCCAGCACTTCTACAAGCTGTCCGCCCTGATCGAAAAAGAGGCGTATGATGAAAAGGCTGCCCGGGAGGAAGGACGAACCGTCCCCGTCAGGCCGAGAATCAGGGAAGTCGCCGAATTCGCAAAGAAACTCGGTGCGAAAAAGGTCGGTTTGGCTTTCTGCAGCGGACTTGCTGATGAAGCCGCCCGGGCCTCATCCATACTGAAAAAACACGGGCTTGAGGTCTGCTCGGTTGTCTGCTGCTGCGGAGCCGTCGACAAAACAGAACTGGATATCCCGCCCGAGCACAAGATCCGTAACCCTGAGAAATTTGAAGCCGCCTGCAATCCGATTCTCCAGGCCGAGCTGCTCAACCGCGCAGAAACCTCATTCAACATCATCATCGGCCTCTGCGTGGGTCATGACATGCTCTTCACGATGAATTCCCTTGCTCCTGTAACTACTCTCATTGTCAAAGACCGTTTCACAGGGCATAATCCGATAATCAGCCTCTACACAAAGTATCACAAGGACATCGTCTGAAAACTCGTCCACCTGAAGACAAAATCAAGATTTTAGATATAATTTGTAAAGGAGAGTGAAAATGAAAAAAACACTTGCTATCCCGACGCTCCTGCTTCTCATGTTCGCTTCCGCAGTTCTGGCCGCCGCACTGCCAAGCGCCGCCCAGTCCCCGGACATCGAGTTGAAAGAAGTCTCTTCTTTCCCATACTGCTACATCCCCCATAAAGGGCCTTTGACAGAGATAGGAAACGTCATCCAAAAGCTGATGTTCACAACCCGGAGCCGGAACATATTCCCCACCGGGCCGATGATCGGAGTCTACTACAACAGTCCGGATGAAGTGAAACCAGAAGACCTGGAATGGGAAATCGGGTTTACTGTCGATGCTGCGGTCAATGTCTATGAACCGCTCAAGAAAAAAGTATGGAATATTACGACCGTGGTCTCAGCCGTCCATAGAGGCGCTTACGAAGAAACCGGAAAAACCATCGCCAAGATGCTGGAATGGATGGAGAAAAAGGGACTGGTCCAGGCAGGTCCAGTGCTGGAAAAATACCTGGTGAATCCCACGCCGGATACGAAACCCGAAGACCTGACTTCTGAAATCTGGATTCCCTATCAGAAAAAATAGAGACAGCGCAAAATCCGAATCTCCTCCTGCGGTCCAGTCTGCTCAGAATCTCATCGATTAATCGCAAAAGGTGATATAAAACCGCCAAAAAGGTGATAAATTCGGGGATAAATCACCACCCAATTCACCCTGGTGGGTTATTTACTAATCTGAGGGAATAAAGTACTCTCTCCCTGAGGAAAAGTAAGGGATGACTTTGCTTGGCTACAGACTAAATGCGCATATACAACACGAATAACCATGAAACCTGAAACCGTGAAAGACGCTTCTCAGCTGGCAGAAAAACACTACCGGTCTTTTCTGGACAACGCTCCCGATATCGTTTTCTCCGTTGACCTGAAGGGCAACTTTCTTTTCATCAACAAAACCGCCCAAAAAATCACAGGGATTCCCGTATCCAAGCTCCTGCAGAGCAGCCTGCACAAGATCGCCGCTCCTCCTTATAAAGACTCCGTTAAGAAATTCTTCCAGAATGACTTCAAGGGCAAATTCATTCCCCTCCTGGAAGTCGAAGTCATCAGTCAGAACGGAAAACCAATCCCCCTGGAAATCCACATCGAAAGGCTCAAAGACACGAACGGAAAAGTCGTCCAGCTCCAGGGCATTGCCAGAGACATCAGCAAACGCAAGAAAGCGTTAAACCAGATCAACCATCTGTATAAGGAAGTCGAGAAAGCCAAAACAGGCCTCAAATCCACGCTGGACAACGCGACAAACATCGCCATTCAGGGATACAACGCCAGAGGAGAAGTCGTCTACTGGAACCGCTTCTCCGAAAAGCTCTTCGGGTATTCCGAGAAACTTGTCAAAGGAAAAACCCTCAAGGGGATAGTCTTTTCCGAAAAAGATGAGAAGGATTTCAGGAAACTCCTGACGAACACCATCAATAACCGCAAGTCTTCTCCGAAGAAGGAATGGGCCATCACCACGAAGAAAGGAGAGTTGAAGCATGTCCTCTGCCATATCTTTCCCGCTGTCTTCCCCGGGCAGGAATCCATAGCCGTTGCCATGCACACGGACATCACAGAGAGCCAGAAGGCAAGAGACAAGGTCGACGAGATGCTCCACCAGATGGAGAGATTCTCTTCGATATCCGCAGACATCCTTTCCATCGAGAAAGATGAAGAGCTTTTCGAACGCATGTCCCAGGCGGTTGTGGACATCTCGGACTATGAACGGGTGCTGATTTCCTATTTCACGGAGAAATCACCGTACAGGGAAATCATCGGGTACAGAGGAGTCAAAGAGGCGGATTTCAACAGGATCCAGAAGGTTGCGATGCCCAAGGAGAAATACCTGAAGTACTTTGACAAGGGATTCAAGATCGGGAACCAGTCCTGCTACAT
>SOIA01000098.1 GCA_004378665.1 Candidatus Aminicenantota bacterium | reverse complement strand
GAGATGAACTTGAAAGCTCTTTTCACCCGTATCATAATTTTGCTTTACTTTTCAATGATTTATCTTAACATAAAGAGAGAAAAAGTGAAGAGGAGGTCTACATGAGAAACAAAAAACTGTTTTCATTCCTGGTCGCTTTGACCTATTGTATCCTGACGTTTTCCTTATCTGTTCAGGCCCAGCGCGCACAACTGACAGATGAGCAGAAGATCCTTCAGACGCTCCATTCCATCTCGAGCCATGAGCTCTTCGAGTATGTGAAGGAGTTAGCCTCGGAGAAATACGGCGGCCGTCTGACAGGAACAGAAGAGTATAACGCCAGCGCAAAATGGGTGGCGTCTCATTTCAAGAAGTGGGGGATTAAGCCCGCAGGAGATAAGGGCACTTACCTCCAGGCGTTCCCCAATCCTTACACTCTGATTCTTAAAGATTGTGAAGTGTACCTCCATGTTCCGTATAAAAAATCGGTTCTGAAAAAATATTACACCTATGAAGACGAGTTCATCCCGGGCGCCACTTCCGCTTCGGGTGAGGTGACCGCTGAGGTGATCTATGTGGGATACGGAGCCACGGCCCCAGAACTGGGATACGACGACTACAAAGGCGTGGATGTCAAGGGCAAGATCGTCCTGATGGAGAGAGAGGCGCCGGTATCGTCCAATGCAGACCCGGAGCTCTTCAAGAAATGGCGTCCCTATTCCTTCCACCAGTACAAACTCGAGAATGCTGTGAAGCACGGTGCCAGAGGGATGCTGTACAACTACGGTCCGATCTCCAACCCAAACAATTCCTACGACAAGAATTTCATATACTCCCATGTGGGAAGTGTCGTGGTCGAGGATATGTTTGCCGGCACAGGGAAAAAGCACAGCGATGTCGTGGCCAAGATCAGGAAAACGCTCAAGCCTCAATCGTTCTCGACCGGCAAAACCGTCACAATAAAAAACACCACCGAACACCATCCGGACGGCATCGCGTACAACCTGATTGGTATCCTCGAAGGGTCTGACCCAGAACTCAAAGATGAACTGATCATTATCGGCGGCCATCTTGACCATCTCGGCTACTGCTACGAACTCATGCCCGGGGCGAACGACAATGCATCCTCCATAGCGGTCATCATGGGAATCGCCGAAGCCCTGGCCGATTGTCCCATCAAGCCCCGCCGCTCTGTGATGTTCCTCTGTTTCGGCGCTGAGGAACAGGGCGTTGTGGGGTCTCAGTATTACTGTGACCATCCTGTCTTCCCCCTGGAAAAAACAATCGGTTTTGTCAACATGGACGGGGTCGGCTGCGGAGATAAAGTGAGCGCCCTGGCTGCCGAGAATTTTCCTGAATTCTGGGAATTTATTAAAAAAGCGAACGAGAAATACATTCACCGCATGATCAGGCCTTCGTACTTTTCCAACATCGCCCGTCCGAGGCTCGACGCGGCCCGGTTCATGTGGAAGGGTGTTCCCACGATCTCATTCGGCGTCTACGGTTCCCGCTCTTACTATCACGTCACCAAGGACGACATCGACACCATCACTCCCGAGATCCTCGAAGACATGGCCCAGCTCATCTTTGCGGCCGTGCTGGATATGGCGAACCAGGATTCGCTGGATTTCAGAAAGTAGGGCTTCTTCCGGATGAGATTCCAGGTTCCGACGAGGATCTATTTCGGCTCGGGGATGGTTAACCGGGCCAGAGAGATCGTTGAAGAGAATTTCAAAGGCGCCACTCTTTTCCTGGTGACTGACCGGGGGATCATCGATTCGGGCATTGCGGAGAATGTCCTCAGTCAGTTTCCGGGAATCCAGGTGTTTGACGAGATCGAGCAGAATCCCAAGCACAATACCGTGAACAAGGCCGGGGAGATCGTCCGCAAATTGAAACCCGATGTCATCATCGGCTTAGGCGGAGGAAGCGCACTGGATGCGGCTAAATCCATTGCTCTGCTGGCCACGAACACAGGCGCTATCGAGGATTTTGAAGGCAAAGGAAAATATAAGACGCCTCCTCTTCCTGTCATCGCTGTTCCCACGACCTGCGGGACCGCGAGCGAGGTGACCTGGGTTTCCGTGGTCACTCATACGGAACGCATGTTCAAGATGAGCATCAAAGGGCCTGCCATGTTTCCTGCAGTGGCCCTCGTGGACCCGGACCTTCTCCTTACGCTTCCGCCCCCACTCATCGCTTCCACTGGTATGGACGCCCTCACGCATGCCATAGAGGCCTACACGGTGAAGGCCGCGACTTTTCTGACCGATATTTTTGCCCGCGAATCGCTGAACCTGATCTTTCATTCACTCGAGAGGGCCTACAGGAACATCAAAGATGATCAAGAGGCCAGGATAATGATCATGAAGGGCAGCATGATCGCCGGGATGGCATTCGGAAACAGCGATGTCGGGGGAGTTCACTGCATAGCCGAAGCAGTGGGTTCGCTTTATGATACACCCCATGGTGTCGCCAACTCGGTCTTTCTTCCGTATGTGATGGAGTTCAACCTTCCGGCCGTCAAGGGGCGGTATGCGGAGATTGCCTTGCTGGCCGGAATCGAGGAGAAGGATGAGGAGACCGCTGCTCAAAAGCTGATCCGATTGATCAAAGAGCTTGCCCGAATCTTGAACATTCCCGCGTTCAAGGACCTGGGCATCGAGAAGGCCAAATTTCCTGAGAT
>SOIA01000249.1 GCA_004378665.1 Candidatus Aminicenantota bacterium | reverse complement strand
CAGCGTTGAAAGAGAAGAGGCTTCCAGGAAATTCTATCCGGCTCTCAACAGACACTTCTATCTTCTGTTCCAGGTCATAGATTATAATCCCAAGCTTGAAGAGGCCGTCGATTATTTCATCCACACTGTTATCCAGCCTGGAGATACCCTGGATATCTGGACTCCAGTCAAAAAATACAATCTCTCCAGTAAGGCTCTTCAAACGCTCCCCAAAGAGACAATCGCTGAAGAGATGAAGAAAATAATCAGAAAAGACACACAGGTTGGGTCTTCGTACTACAGAGAGTTGATGAGGGACCTCCAGAGACTCGTAAGAGCCATATCCAGCCAGGCTGGAGGCACTGGCCCAGCAATAACAGAAATGGAGACAGACTCCGCATCCAGCATGTTCGGTCTTGAAATTCTCCTTCCCAGATACAGAGAAACCTTAGCCAAAATGGAAGACCTTCGCCTCTTCGACGAAAACAATCTCATTCAATTCGCAAACATTCTGAAAAGACAGGAAGGCGAAAATTTTGTCTTTTACTTTTACCAGAGAGAGTACCGACCTGAGCTCAACACGAGTATTACCAACAGGCTGCTGAGCATTTACCAGGATGACCCGAATATCATGGGTTTGGTTCAAGAGCTGTTTCAGACATACCACAGGACTATTACGTTCGACGCTGAAAAAATCAGGAAGGCTTTAGCCGACTCTCAAGTCCTGTTCAATTTTCTTTTCATGAATAAAATCCCGCAGACTATCTCGGGTATACACATGAGGGAACAATCCGAAGATATATTCAAGGTATTATCAGAAGCGGCTAAAGCGACTGGAGGACATGTGGATACCTCTCAGAATCCTGGTTCTGCCTTCAAGAATGCGTTGAATAGGTCTGATGATTATTACCTTCTTTACTACTCACCAAAAAATTACGTGAGAGACGGTCAATTCAAAAGCATCGAAGTCAAAGTGAAAGATAAAGATTACAAGGTGTTTCACAGGCTCGGCTATTTCGCAAAATAGGGGTCGCATTACTTTGGTGAGGGGGCTTTCCAGGTAAAAAACGAAGCGACGAATAACATTATCCCCCCTGCAGCAAGATACATGATCCTGTACCCGTAAAGGTCAGAAATCCATCCGAAGAAAACCGAACCAAATCCCATCCCGATATCAAAAAAAGCAAGGTAGAGACTGATGGCCAGCCCCTTGTTTTCCCGGCCAAAGATATCAATGAAGTATGTGCTCAACGCAGGAAAAATCAGCCCTTGAGCGGAACCTCCGATCAGTCCTGCCACCACGAACATCCAGGAAGATTCCACTTGAGAAATCAATAAAAGGTTTAAACTGATGAGGCAGGCCGTGGGAAAAATGACCTGTTTCCGGCCAAACCTGTCAGAAAGTCCTCCCAATCCGAGACGGGTCAGAACTGCTGCGGCTGAAAAGCTGAGAAAAAAAGGTCCGATTCTCTCGACCGGGATGGATTTCCCGAACAGAGCAATAAAGTGGATCACAGCTCCTCTGATGGCTCCATGAACTACAGGCATCGCAGACATAAACAAAATGGCGATTATCGAGACATGCAAAAGGTATTTCGACTTACGGAAGTGGTTGTTATGATTGGGCTTGATGACCTCCCTGGTCAGCAGAATGCAGAGAAAGGACCCGATAAGGAATGCAAAACTCGTGTTAAACAGAGCTCCATAGCCGAATCGATTGATCAGTTCTTCGGCAAGCAGAGGGCCCAAAGCAACCGAGAGAAGGCCGGCCACTCCGATTATGCCCATCGACCGCGCTAACCTTTCCACCGGTGCCAAATCCGAGCATATCGTCATGGTCGCTGTCATGCTGATTCCCCATCCTATTCCGGTCAATGCTCGAAGGATCAACGGAAACGCCCCTGCATCCTGGATGAAATGAAACAGGGGCAATACCAGAATCAGGAAGGCAATCCCGTAAAGAGAAAATTTCTTTCTTCCTTTGATATCGATCAGCCGTCCGAAAATCGGGCGAACAATGATGGCCGTGAGACTGTGAACACCCATGATCAAACCTACCCGGCTCATCGAAGGATTGAACTGTTCGAGGAAAAGCGGAAACAGAAAAAACAGAGTGACGCTCATGAACAAGAAAAAATAGCCGAACAGAGCGATGATGAAATGCCTGTTCCAAATTGTTTTGGTTTGCACTGTGTTTTCCATTTCCTCGTTTTATTAAAAGAGTTTAAACTCTGTAGTGTAGCCAAAGCCAAACAACAGGTAAAGAAAAAATTCGCTTGAGATAAAGTGCTGGCTGTTTTGGGTATGGGAAAAATAAGCGAAAAGGGGATAATGAAGGAGGGTTATCGAAACCCTGCCCAGCCAGCACGGCAAGGTTTGATAGTATTATAACAAACCATTGGTCACCCAGCAACATTTTTAAAAAAATATTTCTCCGGTTGCCCCATACCATGGCCGATGATATAATTTTCCGGATGAAAAAGGATTCCCTCCTGACTGTCAGCGGTGAAGAAGAATATTCGACCCCCGGAGCAAGGATGTACAGATCATTCCTAAAAACAAATAAATAAATGGCCTTGTCCTAACGTGATGGATTAGACTGATATGCGTGTATTCATCAACATGTCATTGCCACGTCACTTCGGGACAAACTCAAATAAATAGATAGGGAGATCAAATGAAAGTC
>SOIA01000034.1 GCA_004378665.1 Candidatus Aminicenantota bacterium | reverse complement strand
TCCCTTGAGCTTGGCATTCCCCTTGAAATCGCTCAGATATTAGTCAACAGGGAAATCAAAGACGCCGATACGGCTCACAAATTTCTGTACGGAGATTTGGACAGTCTTCATGATCCCTATTTGATGAAAGGCATGAAAGAGGCAGTGGAGAGAGCCAAACAGGCTGTATCTCAAGGAGAAAAGATACTGATATTCGGCGATTACGATGTGGATGGGATTCTGTCTGTTGTGCTCCTCTCCAAAACCCTTGAATCCTTAGGAGCAGAGGTCGATTATTTCATTCCGGATAGATTGAAATATGGATATGGTATCAAAGAAGAGTTTATCGAGATCGTCAAGGAAAGAAACGCAACATTGGTGATCAGCGTCGATTGCGGGATAAAGGCCATACCTTTTGCCAGGAAAGCCAAGAAAGAGGGGATTGATGTGATCGTTACAGACCATCATCTTCCTGGAGATTCTCTACCGGAAGTGACAGCCATCCTCAACCCTGTACTCAGCGACTCCGGATATCCGGAAAAAAACTTGGCTGGGATCGGCGTTGTTTTCAAGTTCGTCCAAGCTCTCCTTAAGGAAGAAGAGAAGTCTGCATGTGAGGCTCCTTACATAAATCTGGTTTCCATAGGGACGATAGCCGATGTCGCGGAATTGAAGGGAGAAAACAGGATTTTAGTCAAGTTTGGGCTTGAAGCGCTGGAGGAGGATTCCAGCATTGGATTATCAAGCCTTCTGGAGGTCTGCGGCTTGAAAAGGCGAAGGGTATCTGTCGGAGATGTGGGTTTCAGGATTGGGCCGAGGATCAATGCCGCGGGACGATTGGGGAAGACTGACCTGGCGGTCCGGCTTTTTTTCACGGATTCTCTTGAAGAATCGATGGAGCTTGCATCTCATCTTGATGATTTGAATTCCAAGAGACAGAAAATTCAGAAGAAGACGTATAACCAGGCTCTGGACACGATTCGAAGGAGATCTCTGGATAAGCACTACAAGTTTCTGATACTGGGTTGTGAGGAATGGCACCGCGGAGTTATCGGTATCGTGGCATCAAAACTCAAGGATTCCTTTCACAGGCCGGTCCTCCTCTTTACCTACGAGGATGGGAAAGCATACGGTTCCGGAAGAAGCATCAGTGAATTCCCGATTATTGAAAGCCTGGATGAGTGTAAGGATCTCTTCCTGAGTTACGGAGGGCACAGAATGGCAGTCGGCTGCGTTCTTCCCCAAGAAAACATGAAAGTCTTTAAGGAGTCCATCAATGCTATAGCCAGCGAGAGGATATCCGATGAAGACTTGAAAAGGAAAATTCGTATAGATTCAAGGTTAGAGTTCTCTGGCATAACATCCGGATTCATCGAGAAATATTTCCTTCTTTCCCCGTTCGGGATGGGAAATCCCAGACCTATTTTTTTAACGGAAGGAGCAGAGGTCGCGGGTGATCCCCAAAAGATCAAAGGCAGGCACAGCAAGCTCCTGTTGAAGCAAGATGGGAGATTTTTTGAAGCCCTGGGATGGGACAGGATCGACTGGGCGCAGGACCTCCAGAGGAGAGAAATAATCGATGTGGCCTATTCTTTCCAGTTCTCAGAATACCTGGGGGAAAGCAAGCTCAGCCTTTCTCTCGAAGACATCAAAAAACGACCTTAAAGTCAAAGGGCAGAAATGGGGTTCATAAAAGCATTGAGAATCACGGTGGCCGTTTTACTCGTGCTCGTGCTGGCTGTAATCGTGAGGCATTTCCTGACTCGATCTTCTGGAGGCGTCCGCGTTCCGGTTCAATCTGATGATATCACCCAAAAGAATATTGAGAAAAAGGAAAAAGTCGAACTTGTCGAATACAAAGCGGAAGATGAAAGCCTTCATGTTAAGGCGGATAAGCATTATATGGGTGAAGATAGAGATTATCACGCAGAGGGAAATGTTGAAATCGTATTTGTTAAAGAAAGAGAAGGCAAGGATGTGATCCTGTACGGAAACAAGGTCGTTTATGATAAGGATATGACTCGGTTTGTGTCATCCGGTCAAGGGAGAATGAAATTCAAGGATTTGGTGGTTGAGTCCGTCCTGTTGAATTATGACAACAAAAGAGAGATTTTCAGTACAGAGAAAGGAGTCAGTTTCTTTTCGAAGAGGCTCAGAGGATCTGCCCAAAAAATGACGTACCAGATGAGACAGGAAAGACTGAGACTTCAGGGGAATGTCCGACTTCAGATTATACCAAGAGATGAATCTTCCCCTTCCCTGGAAGTCACTGGTAGGAAGCTTGATTATAGTGAGAAAAATAAAAAGGGAAAGATAGAAGGGGGAGTGGAGCTTTTTCGTGGGGAGAGCCGTGCTTCAGCCGAGATCATGAAATTTGAGATGTATCCGGATGGAGAACAGATAAAGAGTTTAATTTTAGAGAAGGGCGCCTGGGCGTCTCTTGCGGAAGGAGAAGGAGAAAGCCGCCCTTTAGAGAAGCAGTCTCCGCTCTTTGATCAGAGCGCAAGGCGGGAGATCGAAGGAAAAGAGATAACTTTGAAATTCTTTCAAGATCCCTCGGTCCTTCAGGAAGTGGAAGCCAGAGGAAACAGTTCCTTTAAGTTCATTTCTTCAGACGAGAGCTTTACCTGGGTTCAGGCGGAATCGGGAAGGTTTGTTTTCGACAGGGAAGGAGAATTGACAGAATTTCAGGCCTTAAAGAACGCCCGAATCGTGAAACAGGCCGATGATCCTGATGAGACGCGTCTGATAGAGGGAGATGTTTTCACGAAAAAAAGAGATTCCGATGTTCTCTGGGTAAAGGGAAGAGGTCCGTATGAGGCCAGAGTCAGGTCAAGAGAGAGCGATGTGTTGGCCGAGGAGATGTTTATCTCTCTGGATAATAATGACCTGGAGGCAAAAGGCGGAGTCAAGGTGATCTTGGAAGCGAAGGAAGGAGGAGGAAAGCCTATCGGCATTTTCTCAGAGGAGCAGCCAGTGTTCATCCAGGCCCGAGAGATGAGATATTTCGCAGAACACAAACGTTTTCTTTTTAACGAAAATGTCAAAGCCTGGCAGGAGGAGAAAGTGCTGCGCGCCGAAGAGATCGAGCTTTTTGATGAGACGGGACAAATTCTCTGCAGAGGCGGGGTTGAATCCACAATGCCACATACGACAAAAGAGGGAGAAAAGGAAAAATTGAAAATATCTTCTGAGAAAATGACATATTTCCCCGAGGAAAATCTCGTCCTCTACCAGAATAAAAGTTCTTTAAGGGTTAAGGACGTGACTCTTCAAGCGCAATCCATTTCTGTTCATCTGGGCGAGGAGGATAAAGGCATACAGAAAATCGTTGCCCGAAAAAAGGTCGTTGTCATACAGGAGCTGGGTGAGGCTCGTGGAGAGGAGGCCGTATACGACCCGGAAAATGAGTCGCTCGTACTCCTCGGAAATCCGGTTTTGATAGATAAGGACGGGGGGAGGACCGAAGGCCACAAATTGACTTTTTACATGGCCGATGATAGAATCCTCGTTGAAAATAAAGATCGAGAAAGGTCGGTAACCGTAATCAAACGTGAGAGATGAAAGACAATTTAGAAGCGATAAAGCTGGAAAAGGCCTATCGGAAAAAGAAAGTGTTGGACGGGATTTCTCTCTGTGTCAGCAAGGGAGAAATCGTAGGGCTTCTCGGGCCTAACGGTGCGGGGAAGACGACCACCTTTTCTCTGATCCTCGGACTCATTCCTCAAGACTCGGGTCAAGTTCTCCTGGATGGAGAAGACATCACAAGTTTTCCGATGTACATCAGAGCCAGAAAAGGATTGTGTCTTCTTCCGCAAGAGCCATCTGCTTTCAGGAAATTGAGTGTGGAAGACAACCTACTCTCGGTCGTTGAGACGAACCGGAGTGGCTATTCAGACGGGAATGGAGATGTCCAGAGGATCATGGAAGAATTCGGTCTGGAAGAGTTGGCCAATGCCAAAGCGTATACCCTCTCCGGAGGAGAGAGAAGACGGCTTGAAATCGCTCGGGCCCTGCTGACAATCCCCAGGTTTATCCTTCTGGATGAGCCGTTCACAGGAATCGATCCTTTGGCAATCCTGGATTTGCAGGACATCATACTTGCCTTAAAAAACAGAGGAATTGGGATTCTCATAACGGACCACAATGTCCGTGACGCATTGAAAATCACTGATAGAGCCTATATTATCGATGGAGGAAAGATCTTAAAGGAGGGGGCTCCTCAGGAATTGGTCTTTTGCGAAGAGGTGAAAAAAAGTTACTTAGGAGAAGATTTTACTCTCTCTTGATTTTGTGAATTGGAATAATAACGAGCATATCAATGGTTTTGAGACAGCGATTAGAACAGCGGCAGGTTCAGAAACTGATACTTGCACCCGCACTTCAGCAGGCGATTAAACTCCTCCCGCTGACGAATCTAGAGCTTATTGAGATCATCGACACCGAACTTTCTGAGAATCCTATGCTGGAATTTGAGGAAGAAACCGTGGAAAAATCCTCTGAAGAGGGGACAGAAGAAAGAGAAAAAGACAGGACAGAGGCCGAAAAAGAACGGGAGTCGACACAGGAAAAAACAGAAACGGATGTGGTTTCTAAGTCTCAGAAAGAGAGGGAGGATACAGAATTTGAATCTTACTTTCAGGAGTATTTTGATGACGGGTTTCGTCCCGTTTTCCAGGAAAAAAAGGAAGCGCCCTCTTTAGAGAATATCGTCTCAGAGAGCACATCACTCTGGGATCATCTCAACTGGCAGGCCAACCTGACTTTTTTCAATAAAAAGGATAAAGAAATTGCCCTGTATATTATCGGTAACATCAATGAAGATGGCTATTTGACGACTTCGGAGGAGGAGATTGCAGAAACGTTCGATGTATCCGTAAAGAAGGTCAACGGGATCCGGGAAAAGATCAAAGGATTTGACCCGGTCAGCATCGGGAGCCTGACACTTCAAGAAGCTCTCTTGATGCAGATGGATTATTTTCAGGTCAAAGATGATGTCACGCGAACAATCGTTAGCGATCATCTTCATCTTCTGGAAAGGTCGGATTACTCCCAGTTGGCCAGGGTTCTCAGGATCCCTCTTTCATCCGTGAAATACCATATTGAGGTCATCAAAAACCTGGATCCGACTCCAGGAATGAAGTACAGTCAGGAAAGAACGTCTTACGTTGTTCCTGATATAATCGTCACAAGGGAGGATGATGAACTCAAGATCACGTTGAATAACGAGGGCCTCCCCCGGTTAAGGATAAACAGCTACTACAAAAAGCTCCTGGCTCAGGCTTCAAAGGATAATCCGGAGGCTTACCGGTTCTTGAAGGATAAAATGAAGAAGGCATTCTGGTTCTTGCGGAGCTTGGACCAGCGTGATCAGACGGTTTACAAGGTGGCGAAATATATCGTGGATAAGCAGAAGGACTTTATCGAGAAGGGGATTGAGTATATCAAACCCTTGACTTTGATCGAATTGGCTCAGGAGATCGGCGTCCATGAGTCCACTGTCGGCCGCGTGGTGGCCAACAAACACATGATGACTCCGAGCGGGGTTTATTCTCTTAAGTATTTTTTCCATAAATCTATCTCTGGAGATTACGGGGAAGGAATCTCTTCTTTGCGGATCAAAGAGAGGATCAAAAGGGTAGTGGATAACGAAGATAAAGAAAGGCCTCTGAGCGATATCGAAATCGGCGATTTGCTGGCAAGAGAAAACTTCAGAATCGCCCGGCGGACCGTGACCAAGTACAGAAAGCAGATTAAGATTCCACCGTCCCACATTCGGAAGAGAAAATTTAAAATGGAGAAGGCTTGATGAATATCAATTTTACTGCTCGTCATACAAGTATCACTCCTGAAATAAAAAAATATTGTGAAAGAAGGCTTCAGTCTTTAGAGAAAGTACTGGGACAAAAAGTTTCGGCGGATCTCATCCTTTCTATCGAAAAATACAGGCATAAGGTTGAGATCAACATGCGGATCAAGAGAGCCCTTTTGAATGCAGTGGAAGAGACCAATGATATGATGAGTTCCCTTGGCCTGGCATTTGATAACATCGAGAAAAGAGTCAAAAAGGAGAGGGATAAACTCAGAGAGAGGAAGAGAAGGAAGGTGAGAGAAAAAGAGATCTTGCCTCTACCTCCCGAGACAGAAGAGCCGATGAGAAGAATCATCAAATCTCACGATTTTTCTTTAAAACCCATGTCTCTCGAGGAAGCGTTTATTCAATTCGATCTTGATAATAAAGATGTTTTTGTTTTTAAAAAGTCAGGGACTGAAAAATGGGCGGTCATTTACCGGAGAAAAGACGGGAATTACGGACTGGTGGAGCCTGAATGAATCTTCATGAGCGAGAAAGACAATGAAACTCCATAATTTGTTGATTAAAGATATGATTATCGAAGAGTTAGATTCTCAGGACAAGGAAGGAGCTCTCAAAGAAATGGTCAACTTCCTGAAGAGGAGAAAAAAGATAAGCAAAAAGAAGGAGCTGTATGGAAAGCTTCTTCAAAGAGAAGAGTTAGGAAGCACTGCCATCGGAGAAGGAGTTGCAATCCCTCACTGCAAGATGAAAGGAGTGAAAAATCCTATCGTATTACTGGCCATTTCAAGGAAAAGTATCGATTTTCAGTCCTTGGATGGGAATCCCTCCAATATTTTTTTCCTGGTCGTGTCATCTCCTGATAATCCCAGCTTAAACCTCCAGATCCTTGCAGCGATTGCGAGTCTTGTTCGGAAGTCTGAGTCTCTCTTGAAAAAAATTCTGAATGCTAAAAATGTCAGCACTATTCTGGAGATCATTCGAGAAGAAGAAGAGAAAATAAGTGAACAGCGATAAAAATTCTTTGATTGAAGTCAAAGATTTCTTCCAGAATACAAAGGACTTTCTGAAGCTTGTTCCGGTATCAGGAAAAGTCGGGTTTTCAAGAAAAACGGCCCTGTCTTCCCTCAAAAAGGATCGCTTGCCCATCCGAATCTGGGGAAAGAAGAATCTCGATGGTCTGGGAAGCTTGTCCTCCCCGGAGAGGAAGAGATTCCTGAAGAGAAAATTAGGGGATGAGACATTCTGCGTGATCCTGTCAGGGGGCCTCCGTTTTTTTCCCGGAGTCATCGAGGAGGCACGAAAAAAGGGAGTGCCTCTTTTTGAGACCGAACTCTCGCAGAGGATATGTCGGGAAGAAGTGAAGAGGTTTGTTTCCAGCCTCGACGTGCAGCAGGTCAAAATTTCTGCCGGATTACTCCAGATATCTAGTCTTGGAGTCTTGATCATGGGTGACAGCGGGATCGGGAAGAGCGAAAGCACGTTAGAGCTGATCTCCAGAGGATACCGGTTTGTCTGCGATGATGTTGTTCTGGTTCAAAAAAAAGCGAATGATAAATTGGTCGGATCAGCCCCTCCACTCACCCGCAATTTCATGGAAATAAGGGGACTCGGGATTATTAATATCAAGGAGATTTTTGGGCCGAAGTCTGTTATGAAGCAGTCCAGGATTGATTTGGTCATCAGGTTGAAAAAATTGCAGAAAAAAAGAAAGGAGCATGATCGTCTTGGTCTCAAATTCCCAGAGGATCATGATATTCTGGGGGTCAAAATCCCTCTGATCAATATTCCTGTGGCTCCAGGTCGGAACATCGCGACTTTGATAGAAGTGGCATGCAAAGTCCATCTTCTCAAGAAAAAAGGCTACCTGGCATCCCATGACATAGTTAAAAAACTTGATCGTGTGCTTTCGATCCAGCGAATGTAGGGAAAAAAGCAGGATGAAAAGCGAAAAATTTTTGATTGTCACCGGATTATCCGGTTCTGGAAAGACTGTGGTCAGCCGGTTTCTTGAGGATTTAAGCTATTATTGTATTGACAACCTCCCGGCCAAACTGATCCCTAATTTTGTCGATCTCTGGAAGAGGAAGGAAGTGGAGATCGAAAAAGTCGCACTGGTGATCGATATAAGGGAAGCAGGATTTGAAACAGAGTTTCTGGAGGTTTTGGATCAGATCAGGAAGAAAGTTGCGCCGCGGTTGATTTTTCTCGAAGCCTCCGATGAGGCTTTGCTCAAGAGATTCAGCGAGAGCAGGCGGCCCCATCCCCTGAAAAGCAGAAAAACCATCCTGGAGAGCATTCAGTTGGAAAGAGAAAGGTTGGCTGAGGTCAAGAGATTGGCGGATGAGGTTTTCGATACGACAGACACGAATATTAATCAGCTCAAGGACCTGTTGAACAGGAAGTTTTTAAAGAAAAAGACCGAAAAGATGCAGACCCGGGTTGTCAGTTTTGGCTACAAATACGGTGTTCCTCTGGAATCGGATTTGCTGTTTGATACACGGTTTTTGCCAAATCCTTTTTATGACGATGAGTTAAGGGACAAAACCGGAAAAGACAGAGAAGTAAGGGAATATGTCCTGGAAGAAAAAGAGACACAAAAATATCTTCATGAGTTGAAACGCTTTATAGACTTTTTGCTTCCGAGATTCGTGAAAGAAGGGAAAAGCCATGTGACAATTTCTGTGGGGTGTACAGGGGGGAAACACAGATCTGTGATAATTGCCGAGGAGATGAAGATCCATCTCAAGAGTAAAGGGTTGTCTGTCAGGATTTATCACCGGGACCTGTACAAATAAGCAATA
>SOIA01000275.1 GCA_004378665.1 Candidatus Aminicenantota bacterium | reverse complement strand
CCCATAAAAGTCTTTTATCTGCTGGATGAGGCCTTTCTCGTCCAGCCGGAATTTCTTTTTGATCTGGTCCGTTTTCCCCAACGGGTAGATTTCCAAAGGAATCCCGATACTCTTGAACCGAACATCAAATTTCTTTTCCCTGTCCAGAAGTTCTCGCACAGCGCTTCCAAATCCACCGGCCGTCACTCCTTCCTCCGCAGTCATGATCACTCGCCCCTTTCGAGCGAAGCGAAGGATCATCTCTTCATCCAATGGTTTGGCGAACCTGGCATTGACCACTGCGAGGCTGATCCCGTCTTTCTCCAGCTTTTTAGCCGCTTTGAAGGCGGGATCGACCATGCTTCCGAAGGCAAGCAGCAAATCCTTTCCTTCTTTGAGAAGCTCGCTCTTGCCCACAGGAATCTCCTTGAATTTCTCATCCATCCTCACTCCCAGCCCTTTGCCTTTGGGAAATCGGACTGCTGCCGGATGGGTGTAAGAAAAAGCGGATTTGATCATGTGCTGCAGCTCGTTCTCATCCTTGGGCGCCATAACGATCATATGAGGCATATGCCTGAGGTAGACGATGTCGTTGATGCCCTGATGGGTGGGGCCATCATCAGGTACGATCCCCGCCCTGTCCAGGGCGAACACAACAGGAATATCCATCAAGCAGATATCATGGTAGAGCTGGTCATAGGCTCTCTGAAGAAAGGTGGAATAAATGGCGACAACCGGCTTGAAACCGTTGAGTCCCAAACCCGCGGCAAACTCCACCGCATGCTGCTCAGCGATACCCACATCGAAAAACCGGTCCGGAAACTTCTGGGCAAAAGACTTCAATCCCGTCCCATCGGGCATGGCCGCTGTGATCGCCACGACCTTTTCATCCTCTTCTCCCAACTTCAGGACGGTCTGTCCGAAAACAGAGGAAAAGGTCGGCGTTTTATCTTTATTCAACATCTCTCCGGTTTCCACATCGAACGGGCTGGCGCTGTGATACTTTTCCGGATTCTTCTTTGCCGGCGCGTATCCTTTGCCTTTCTGGGTTACACAGTGAATCAGCACTGGTCCATCATACGCCTTGGCCTTTTCAAAAATCTCGATCAACGTTCCGATGTTGTGTCCTGAGACCGGTCCGACGTACTTCACTCCGAGTTCTTCGAACACGAGCCCGGGAAAAAATGTCTTTTTGATGGCCTCTTCCACTGCGCCACCCACCTTGATCATGGGCTTTCCGACAGCCGGAATGACTTTCAGGATGGACTTGACAAGGTCCTTGATCTTTAGATAGTACTGCTCGGACACGATATAGGAGAGATATTTGGAAATCGCTCCCACGTTATGAGAGATGGACATCTCGTTATAATTGAGGACAATGATCAATTTCTCTTTGAGATGCCCGATCTGGTTCAGCGCTTCCCAGGCGATCCCTCCGGTCAAACTTCCGTCTCCGACAACAGCCACGACATTAGAGTCCTCTTTGGCTTTATTGCGAGCAACGGACATGCCGAGGGCGGCAGATAGCGCGGTCGAGGCGTGCCCTGTGTCATACACATCATACTTGCTCTCTCCCCGGCACGGGAATCCACTCATTCCGTTGTACTGACGGAGATTCGGGAATATATTCTGTCTCCCCGTCAAAATCTTATGGGGATAGCACTGATGGCCGACATCCCAGATGATTTTGTCTTTCGGGGCATCAAAGACATAATGAAGGGCAAGAGTCAGCTCGACCACACCCAGGTTGGATGAAAGATGGCCTCCTGTTTTGGAGACAGTTTCGATGATCAGCGTCCTCATCTCCTTCGCCAGTTTGGAGAGGTCCTTCTTCTTGAGCTGTTTCAAGTCATTCGGATTTTTGATCCGGTCAAGAATTTGATTCATTTTTCTTCCTTGTTCTCGAGTTCAAGGAGTTTCGAAGCTAAGGTGTGAAGCTCTTCTGACTCCAACGAGGCCTTATCCAGAACGCCTCTTGCGGTCTCGATGAAATTATGCAGTCTTCTCTTTGCGGTTTCAAGGCCAAACTGAGAAACATAGTTGGGCCGGGACAGGGCCCCTTTGTCTGCTTCCTGGGCAGTATCAAGAATATCATCCCTGATCTGGAAGGCCAGACCGATGTTTTGCCCGTATTGACCGATGGCCTCAAGCTCTGAGTCTCCGGCACCGCCGAGGAGAGCTCCTGTCTTCACAGAGGCTGTGATGAGCCCGCCTGTTTTCTTGAGAATGAGGTCATGGAAGACCTCCTCTGTCAGTTCTTCTGGGGTAAGCGTGATATCCATCAGCTGACCGCCGATCATCCCTTTGACACCGGAAAGGTGGCTGATCTCTCTCAAAACCTTCTCTTTTCTGGGGAGAAGATTTTCCTCAAGAGAGGCCTGCGCCATGACTTCAAAAGCCAGAGTCAAAAGGCTGTCTCCCGTGAGGAGAGCGATGTCTTCCCCAAAAGCCTTATGGCAGGAGGGCTGCCCGCGACGGTAGTCATCGTTGTCTATCGAGGGCAGGTCATCATGGACGAGAGAATAGTTATGAATCAACTCCAGTGCGCAGGCAAACGGGAGGACCACGTCCTGGGAAACGCCAAAGCATTCTCCCGAGGAGAAAGCCAGCAGGGGCCTGAATCTTTTTCCTCCGGAGAGAACAGCATGTCTCATGGCTTTGAACAGAAGGGAATCTTCCTGAGACAGAATGCGCTCCAGTTCCCGCTCGACAGCCTCTTTTTTCTGC
>SOIA01000130.1 GCA_004378665.1 Candidatus Aminicenantota bacterium | reverse complement strand
CCCGGTCCCTGTCCTTTTCGTCCTGCTTTTTTCACCAGCCGTCCTGCCGGGTCGAATTTTTTCAGAGAGTAATCCAGAGCATCAGTCACATAAATATTCTGTTCGCCATCCACCACGATTCCCACCCATTGGAACAGAAGATCATCTTCGAGGCTGCCGATGGAGAGAACTTCCTCCAGGTGCCAGTCGCATTCCTCTATTCCCAGGGTAAAAAGAAAAAAAGGAATGACCGCCATCAGGAATAAAGAAAAGGGAAAGATTTTTTTGCGTAACATCATGTCAACTCCTCTCGAAGAGTCTTTGGGGATCAGAAGGATTGACTTTTATCCCGGAGCTTCTGGTGGACCCGGATTTTAGTTTGCCAGGTATTTCACGCAAAACACATATCCAACCATGCAGTAACCCAGGTAATTAATGAATAGATGGAAATTCGGCATCATCTTTTCGGCATCATCTATACATTTTTTCAAAGCTTTTTTACATCCTCCCTCTTCCTGGTTTTCCTGGGCAAATCCATTCAAGACCAGAAGGATTGCTAAAAGGATGAAAAAGAAGGATACTTTTCTGGATTGATTGCGAACAAATAAAATCATTTTTTCCTCCCTTTGTGTTGAGTGATCTTGAGATAAGTTCAGTCTCTATTCACGGAGAGACTTGACTTAAATGTAGTAACGTTTGCAGAAATCATAACCAACAAAACAGAATGATAGCGAAACCCCGCCTGTCGCAGCGACACCGATGAGAGCACCCGCTATATTCCCTGCGGCAAAGCCTCCGACAAGTCCCAGTAAAGCTCCGATCCCTGCGTCGATCACGCACTTGGTCAGAGCTCTATCGCACTCATCAGCAGATAATTGGGGGGGGAATACAAGAATCACAAAGGTGCTCAGAGATAAAATGCCCGCGAATACCTTAAGGATTCTTTTTTGTCTGAAATGATTCATTCTTGAACCTCCTTTTGATTGATGGATGACAGCACAGGAGAAGCTTTCTCTGTGATGCGCCGTGAATCATGTCCCTCTCTAACTTTCTCTGAACATAAAGACGAAGTGTCTCCGCCTTATTCTCATTCAATCGGTGATATTAAACTTTAGGTGTTCTTTGAGGCAGAACGGAGAGAACTTCTCCGCATCCGGACTATCTTACCCTGCAATAGGAAAGCTCGACTTAGATAAGATGAATTTTATTCGAAGATTGATGGGTATCCTCAAGGAATGGAGGAGGGTGGAAAAGGATTTCCCAAAACTTTTTTAGAGGCAGATCGCTTGTTACCTGGCTGCCTTTTTGTGCTTTTGATTCATGCGCAGACCCAGATAATACGGTTTTTGAGAAGCGAAAGCTTTGGCCTGGGCGAGTATGGCTTCCTCGACATACTTCGGGCTGTACCGCCACGTCTCATAATCAAAAGTCACTGACCGCGTGAAATACAGGGGTTTAAGCGCTTCTACGATATCTTTTCTGGTCTTTGGGGAACCATTCCTGTAAGAGAAAAGAAGTTGGTAAACGACCTGAGTCCACATGAGAATGTCAATGTTGTAGATATCGTGCTCGAACATTTTGATCAGGCTTGAATGAGTATAATCGCTCAAAATTCTCTTGAGTAGCTTTGCTCTTGGAAAGTATTCGTTCCTCAATTTATCTTTGAGCTCTCTCATATCGATCTTTAGTTCCTGGGGCCAGCCGAGTTTTTTAAGGCCGAACCGGGCCTTTGGCCTGGGTCTCACGACCTGAGTCTCTATCCAGGATGGCTCTTGAGAAAGGAGAAGATTGAACAGTGTCGTGATCACCTGGGTGAACATGGCTCCGAGCTTTGGCGCGCTGGCTTTATGAATCTTCGCTCCGAGCCCGACTTCACATATCTTGAATTTTCCGAAAATGGCATGGAGTGTCATAAACACGTCAACGCCGTACTGCTTTGCGGACGAATTCCATTTCTGTTTGAGCCAATGGTTTATGAGCGCGGACGAAAAAGCGAATTCTCCTCCGATGGGCTGACGGAGGTCTTCTCCCAACAGACCGTAGAAAAGGGGATAACAGAGATGATTGGTGATCGTCCCGTCGAACTGGTGTCGGGAGTAAAGAGGGAGAGCGTAATCATACCCTTTCAGGATCGGTTCTCCTAAATACTTCATCCATTCAGGAGTGATGGAGCGGAGATCCGCATCGACGACCACACCTCCCCTCAATGTTCTGATATGCGTCTTGGCGAATTTGAAGAGATTCAAGAAGTTATTCCCCTTACCCTTTACTCCTATGGGTGTGCTGATGTAGTGCTTCGGAGTTTTAGTCTTTGTGGAGAGGAACGCGCCCTTTGTATCGTCTTCACTGTTGTTATCGACGTTCACAATCAAGGTGTTGAGGTTGGCGAAATATTTTGTGAGTCCCTGGTCAATTTGCTTGGTGACAAACGGGATTGTGTCTGCTTCCATGTAGGAAGGGATTCCCACCATAAATTCGATACCAGACATTGTACGGCTCATGTGATATGCTCCTCACAATATATTGACATGTCTGCGGAGAGGATTTTTTTTAGATTTCTTTTCCCCGGGACCATCGAGCTCAGCCAGGAGCCTATTCTAAAAAAATTTTAAGATTGGAATTATAAACAAATTTTGGTGTAAAAGAAAAGAAAAAGATATGAAAGGAGGATTGTGAAATGAAAAAAATATTCGTTTGGAGTTTTATTGCATTCGTATGCCTGTTTTGTCTGCCCAAAAT
>SOIA01000277.1 GCA_004378665.1 Candidatus Aminicenantota bacterium | reverse complement strand
CCGCTGCTACCTTCCGGTCCTGACGGGATTCACAGAGAGCTCTTTGCGCAGAGCCCAAACCCTCAACACCACTTACACGGACACTGTCCAGACGAAGCACAGCCTCGACAGGGAATTCGACCCCACTGGAGCGGATTGTGGGCAACAGGGCACCGCTAGCTCCCCATCTAGCACGGTCCGTCTTTGAGTTCCTTGAGAAACTTCTCTCTTCCGAGCGATCCGTCTGATGATGAAAACAATCAGGCTGAACGACTCCAGGTGAACAAGAAAAATCGTATCTCTATCGTCTCTCTTTGTCAATGGGATAAAGGGCATGAAACTTCTTAGCTGAAAAATGCCCTGGTTCCTTCGCATGATTGACTTTTTCCTTGACAGGAAAAAATGCAGGTGATAGAAGAAATCTATTCAAAATTAAGGAGACCTAAATGTCGGGATACAAAAGAGGATTGAAAACTTCAGTTCTATTTCTGACTTTATTCCTTCTCCCCTGTTTTCTTTTTTCACAGACTCCTCCGGAAGAATTTTTAGGACATAAAGTCGGAGCTGACCGCAAGCTGGCTGATTACAACCAGATCCAGGCTTATTTCAAGAAGCTGGACCAGGAATCGGAAAGAATCAAGGTCATAAATATCGGCACATCGACTCTGAAAAAACCAATAATCATGGCCGTCATCACCTCAAAAGAGAATATGGGCAAACTGGACACCTACCGCGAAATCTTGAAAAAGCTCAGAGATCCACGGGTTACTGCTCCTGAAGAAGCTAAAAAACTCGCTCAGCAAGGAAAAGTCATTGTGCTGATAACATGCAACCAACATGCAACCGAAATCGCTGCCTCCCAGATGGCCATGGAACTAGCTTATAATTTAGCAACAGATAAGACGCCATTTGATGCGGAGAAGGTACTAAATGATGTGATCGTCCTCCTCGTTCCGACCTCTAATCCTGATGGGCAGCAGATGGTGACAGACTGGTACCGGAAATACGTGGGCACAAAATACGAAGGCGGCCGGATGCCCTGGCTGTATCATCACTACGCAGGGCATGACAACAACCGGGACTGGTTCATGTTCAACCTGCCCGAGACGAGGGCCGTGACCAAAGTCCTGTATCACGACTGGCTTCCTCAGGTCCATATCGATGAACACCAGATGGGCTCGACAGGCGCCCGGCTCTTCATCCCCCCGTTCATGAATCCTCCGATACCCAATGTCCAGCCCCTTCTCTGGCGAGGCGTGAACCTCTGCGGAGCGAACATGGCTTATGACCTGCAGAAGAATGGCTATAAAGGCGTCGTTCATGGAAGAAGCTTCACCGCTTGGTGGATCGGTGCCTGCGACGACACCTCCTGGCTTCACAACGTTGTCGGCTTGCTCAGTGAAATGGCTTCGGTCAGAATGGCTTCTCCCATATACATCGAGCCGACAGAAGTTCCCCAATCCTATTACGAAAAACGCATAGAATTCCCGGACCCCTGGCCGGGTGGCTGGTGGAGGCTCAGAGACCTTGTGGACTATGAGATCGTTCTCTCCATGAGTTTGATCAAAACAGCCTACTTGCATAAAGAAGATTTCCTGTACAACTTCTACCGGATGTATAAAAATTCCATCGAAAACAGAGAAAAAAGGGATCCATTTGCGTTTGTCATCCCCAGCAAGCAGCGTGACTATCCCACGACGCTGAGGATGCTTAAAGTCCTGATGTTCGGAGGCGTGGAAATCCAGCAGGCCAAAGAAGAGTTCATCGCCGGAGGCAAAATCTACCCGGCTGGCTCCTTTGTGGTCAGGATGTCACAGCCATACAAGCCGTATGCTCAAGCACTGCTCGAAAGACAAAAGTACCCGGACATCCGACAGTACTCCGGAGGCCCTCCTGTTCCTCCGTATGACAATGCGGGCTGGACTCTCCCGCTGCAGATGGGCGTGGAATGCGACAGGATCGAAAAGCCGTTTGAAGTCAAAACTGAAAAACTGGATAAAGTTCCCTCTCTTTCCCTTTCTTCAGTCCAGAAAGATTCCGCTCCTGCCTACATCGTTCTGGACTGCCGGACGAACGCCTCCTATTCAATCGCTTTTTCGCTCCTAAAGAACAAGATCGAGTTGTCCCGCTCAAAGGACAAAATCAAAAAGGAAAATTTTACAGCCGCTCCAGGTAGTTTCATCCTCAAGAATACAGCCGCGGTCCAGAAGCTGCTCCCGGACTTGCTGAAAAAATGGAATGGCAAAGCTTACGGGCTCGACAGCATTTCAGATATTCCCACATCATCCCTGAAAAATCCCAGGATCGGCCTCTATCAATCCTGGAGGTCGAACATGGATGAGGGATGGACACGGTATGTTTTTGACGACCTGGGAGTCCCGTATAAGACTCTTCACAACAAAGATTTCAAACCGCCAAGCAAAGACAAGAAGGGAAAGAAGGCAGAGAAAGAAGAAAAAGTTGACCTGAAGGCGAAATACGATGTGATCGTCTTCGCAAGTGAAAGTACTGACATCATCAAGTCAGGAAAGCCAAGTCCGACCTCACGTTATGCCCGCTATTACTCAGAAGGCCCCCCCGAATATGAGGGAGGTATCGGGAAGGAAGGTGTCGAGGCGCTGAAAAGCTTTGTGGAAAAGGGAGGCATCCTCGTCACTCTTAACGCTGCGTGCGACTTGGTCTTTAAGGAGTTCAAGGCGCCGGCGAGTAACGCGTTGGAACGCGTGGACCGCAGCAAATTCTTCTG
>SOIA01000176.1 GCA_004378665.1 Candidatus Aminicenantota bacterium | reverse complement strand
AATTCAGGAAAATGGTCAATCATTTTATTCGAGTATACAATAATAATCAACTGCCATGGAGTCAAATCTTTTGGAAAATCCGCCTTCTGACTTTCCCCACGGAAAAGAACGCAAGTCTCGAGATGAATCTTTAGATTTTTGCATTCTATTTTTTCAATTTTTGAAGGATAAAATCGACTAAATTGATGAGAGGAGAACTCTATATAATGACAACGAGGGGAAGAAGCCACTACCTTTATATCTCAATCACTTACTTCAGCCAAAAAAAGACCGGCAAAAGAAAAGAATCAACAACAGCATCTCTTCCGGGAGATTCGACTTTTTCTCTCAGTGAGAGTCAGAATTCACGGACTTCTCTCAAAAACCACTTATTCTTATTAAGGGGGTAACATGGCAGAAAACAGACGAAAATCTCCACGGTTCAAATGCTTACTTCCAGCAGAGCTAGTCAAGACCGAAGGAAGCCCGAATCTTGTGGAAAGAGTGAGCGTTCAGGACATTTCGAACGAAGGCCTCAGGTTAGTCGTTAAATTTGCCAAGCCTGATCAGGGATCAAACATAGACTTAAAGCTCTACATCCCAGAAAAAGGCCTTCTCACTTTTTTGACAGCGGAAACCGTGTGGAGCCGGTTCACAAACAGCAAGCTCGAAGCGGGCCTGAAGATTAAGGAGATCGACAGAAAAATCAAGAAAGAGATTCTCGACTGGGTATTCCCTGAATGGGCGGGCAGAAAGTAGACGAGGAGGAAAGACAAGAATCTGATTACTGACCTAACCGATTTATAAGAACAATTCAACGGTATTCATTGACTTATAAAAATCTCGCAATTATAATCTTATCGAAACAGCCAGGGGAAAATCGGGAGGAAAGATGACAAAGCAAAAGCACGAAGAGACAGAAAATACCAATGCCTCCGAAGAAGTCATCCCTCGAAACATGGCCCGATTTGGTCCGTCCCTGTTTTTGAAGGGCCAACTGTCCGGGGAGGAAGACCTGGTGATCGAAGGACGCTTCCAGGGAAAGATTGATCTGGCCAACAATAATATTCTTGTGAGTGAAGGAGGGAATGTCGAAGCGGAAATTCGAGTCAACAACATCTCTATTAAGGGAAGTGTCACAGGAAACATCACTGCTTCGGGAAAAGTCTTCATCTCTGAAGAAGGCCAGCTCAAAGGAGATATCAGCGCTCCGACAATCTCAATCATGGATGGAGCCCGGTTCCTGGGAAGTGTAAAGATGGGGAAAGAGATCGAGCGTGTTTCTCCTCCAAAAAAAGAGACGGGCAATCTGTTTACCAAGGAACACGCCGCTGAAGAAGAAAAAGAGACTGAAATAAGAGAAGACACCGAAGATGGATCTCCTCCCAAATTCAGCGATTTTTAAGTTTTAGAGTCACCTGACCATCTGAATCCATTCATTCTTCCTTTCTTTTTCTGGTCTTCTGACTTACCAACAATCCTGGCCAATCAAGATTTGTATTTTTGTCCTATAAGATTGCCACGCTCCACTCGCAATGACACTTTTATCTTCAATATTCTTTTTAAACTTTTATCTTTGACGAAGTTAATATAAGTGTTACCAAATTAACGAGCACAGACAACAGAGGGAGGTTATCACTCGGCCATTTCTGCTATAATAAAGCCGATGAAACCATTCAAACTCTTTTCTGATTTTGCACCGAAAGGAGACCAGACAAAAGCCATCCAGCAGCTCTATGAAGGGCTGGAAGACAAGGCTGCACACCAGGTCCTGATGGGCGTCACGGGTTCAGGGAAGACCTTCACCATAGCCAACATCATCGAGAAGGCCAATCGACCGGTCCTCGTTATATCCCACAACAAAACTCTGGCTGCTCAGCTCTACCAGGAATTCCGCCATTTCTTCCCAGAGAACGCAGTGGAATATTTTGTCAGCTATTACGATTATTACCAGCCCGAAGCCTACATCCCATCCTCTAATATTTATATTGCTAAGGAAGCCACGATCAACGACGAGATTGACCGTCTCAGGATGTGCGCCACAAACTCTCTTTTCCAAAGAAGAGATGTCGTCGTTATCGCATCCGTGTCCTGCATCTACGGCATCGGCTCTCCCAAGACGTATTTCTCCATGAGTTTCACGCTGAAGAAGGGCCAGAAGACATCCAGGAAGAACATCCTCAAAAACCTTGTTGAAATCCAGTACGAAAGAGAGGAAACGGAATTGAGGAGGGGGACGTTTCGAGTGCGGGGGGATGTCATCGAAGTTTTTCCTTCTTATGAGGATTTTGCCTACCGGTTCGAGCTTGACGAAAACCAAATATCCAAGATATCCGCCATCGATCCACTTCTGGGCAAAACACTGGACACCTACGAGAAAATCCTGATATACCCCAGAACTTTTTTCTCGACTCCCCCGGACATTCTCGACTATGCGATCCGCAGCATAGAAAAGGAACTCGAGGAGAGAATCGAATTTTTTAAAAAACAGGACAAACTCATCGAGGCCAACAGGATTGAAGAGAGGACGCTGTTCGACCTGGAAATGCTGAGAGAATTCGGTTACTGTCCCGGGATTGAAAACTATTCACTCTATCTTTCCTTGAGAAAACCCGGAGAGCCACCCTACTCTCTTCTCAACTATTTTCCTCCGGACTTTCTGACTATAATCGATGAATCCCATGTCACTATCCCTCAAATCGGAGGGATGTACTACGGAGACCGTTCACGAAAGCAGACCCTCATTGAGCATGGATTCCGCCTGCCCTCAGCCTTGGACAACCGGCCTCTCAACTTCGAAGAGTATGAGGAAAGGATCAATCAAAGCCTGTATGTCTCCGCCACTCCTGGTCCGAATGAACTGAAAAAAACAAAGAACAAAGTCGTGGAGCAGATCATCAGGCCGACTGGTCTCACTGACCCGGAGATCGAGGTCCGTCCGGTCAAAGGTCAGATCGACGATTTAATGACTGAGATCAAAATACGAGCCAAGAAGGACCATAGGACATTGGTCACGACCTTGACAAAAAAAATGGCAGAAAATTTAACACGGCATTACCATGAGCTCGGTCTCCGTGTTCGGTATCTCCACTCAGAGATCGATACGCTGGAACGCGTCAAGATACTCAGAGATTTGAGAAAAGGGAAATTCGATGTCCTCATCGGGATTAATCTCCTCAGAGAAGGGCTTGACCTGCCTGAAGTTTCACTGGTGGCCATTCTGGATGCGGACAAAGAGGGATTCCTCCGTTCATTCAGCTCTCTCATCCAGACTTTCGGACGAGCGGCAAGGAACGTCGAGGGACGGACCATCCTCTATGCGGACAGAATGACAGCCTCGATGAACAAAGCGATCACTGAGACAAACAGAAGAAGAAAGATCCAGCAGGAATACAACACAAAAAACAACATCACTCCTCAATCCATACAAAAAAGGATAGACGAGGTCTTGACCAGTGTCTATGAGAGGGATTATTTTGATTATTCACGCATATCCGAGGACAAAGACATCTACCTCTCGCCTCAAAAGAGAAAGGAACGGATGGAGAAGCTGGAGAAGCTGATGAAAGAAGCAGCCAGGAACCTGGAGTTTGAAAAGGCCGCCAAATGGAGGGATGAGCTCAATAAACTGAAAAAAAGGGAGTTAGAGTTAGTCGCATGAGGAGAGAACTTCAACGCTTGACCGCAGCTTAAAGGGAGCTATGAAGGATCGCCTGAGAAAAAAAGCGCAATCCCTGCCGCAAAAAGCAGGCATCTATTTCTTTAAGACTCAAACGGGAGAGGTGATCTACATCGGCAAGGCGCGCTCTTTAAGAAACAGAGTGAAATCTTACTTTCAGCAGACTTCTGACGCAAAAATCAAAAAAATCCTCTCAGAGACGTGGGATGTCGATTTTATCCTGACCGATTCCACAAAAGAGGCGGCTTTCCTCGAGAATAATTTCATCCGCCAGCACCAGCCCAAATACAACCTGAGGCTCAAGGACGATAAAAGCTTTCCGTACCTGAAGATGACTCTCCGGGAAGGATTTCCCGCGTTAACATTGACGCGCAGAGTGGAGGAAGACGGTGCTAAATACTACGGCCCTTACAGTCCTGCTCATCGAGCAAGACAGACAAGCCATCTCATCACCAAATACTTTGGCGTGAGGACCTGCCAGGAAGCCGTTCCGGGAAAAAGGAAAAGACCCTGTCTCGATTACGACCTCAAGCTCTGTTCCGCTCCATGCGTCAGTTATATCTCCGAACAGGATTACAGGGAGAGCGTTGAGAACGCTCGCCTTTTCCTGGAAGGAAAGACAGAAAAGCTTCTGAGTGCTCTGAAGAAAAAAATGCGCGCGGCAGCGACCAGACAGGAATTCGAACAGGCGGCGCACTGGAGAGACCTCATCCACACGATCGAAGAGATCAAACAGAGACCGAAACTGATTTCGGTCCGGAAAGAAGATATCGATATATTCGGTTTCATACGGGAAAATGAATATGTCGCTGTCTATGTTTTCTACATGAGAGCCGGAAGAGTCATCGAATCCGAAGAGTTGTACTTTCCGGAGAAGGAGGAGACCAAGGTTACAGAGGTTCTCTATTCGTGTTTGATGAATTTCTATACAAACCGTGAGGATATTCCGGATAAGATCCTCCTCCCGTTTTCGCCTGAGAGAAAAGAAAAACTTTCTAAGATGCTCTCGAAAAAAAGACGCAAAAAAATTGAGATCACAATACCTCTTAAGGGAAAATACAAAAAATTAGTGGACCTGGCCAGGACCAACGCGGAAATCCTGATGCGAAAAAAATCAGAAGCCCTCTCCCCTCTTGAAGAAGCGAAGAAAATCTTCGAGCTCAAAGCCCTTCCTGTGCGTATCGAGGGATACGACATTTCCAATACAGGAGGGGATGAATCCGTGGGTTCTCTGGTTGTCTTCGAGAACGGACTCCCTCAAAAAAATGATTACAGAAAGTACAAGATCAAGAGTGTGGAGGGCCCGAACGATGTGGCCAGCCTTCAGGAAGTCATCAGAAGACGGTACACGAGACTCCTCCAGGAGAAGGCCGCATTCCCGGATTTGATCCTTGTGGATGGAGGAAAGGGCCAGCTGAATGCGGCAAGGACGGTTTTAAAAGAGCTGGGATTAGGTCATCTTCCAGTCGTCTCGTTGGCGAAGAAGGAAGAAATCATTTTCACTCCCGCTCATAAGAATGGGATTCGGCTGGATAAGACCTCTCCTGTCCTCATGCTCTTCCAGAGTATAAGAGACGAATCTCACCGCTTTGCTCTTTCTTTCCATCGGATGAGAAGAAGCAAGAAAAGCTTCGCATCCCGGCTGGACGGAATCACAGGGATAGGGCAAAAGCGAAAAAACGCCCTGCTGGCGGAATACAACGGTATAGAGGAGATAGAAAAAGCCTCGATCGAGGAATTGTCAGCAATAATCGGAAGGAAGGCCGCTCAAAGTCTTGTTGACAAGCTTAAAGCAGAATGATACCAATTCCTGGAAGAGGAACATAAGACGAAATTTCATAAGATTATAATAGTATATTAAAGTATAATTAAGTTAAATTAAGTCTATATAAAAATTTTCTTCCTGTCTGTACCTCTCATGACAGGGGAATTTGATGCCGGGAGACGCAAATGGTACTCGGAACCGGAATTGACATCATCGAAGTGGCGCGTGTGAAAACAATAGCTGAAAAAAATCCTCGCTTTCTGGAAAAAATCTTCACGGCCGGTGAGATCGATTACTGCCTGAAGAAAAGGAACAAGTATCAACATCTGGCCGCCCGGTTTGCTGCCAAAGAGGCTTTCTTCAAGGCCATAGGAAGACGGATCAACTGGACCGATGTTGAGCTCTATAACCTCTCTTCCGGAAAACCCGAGTTGAAAATCAGGAACAGAGAAAGATTTCGCATAGAAAACGCGCATGTCTCCATCTCGCACCTGAAGGATTATGCTGTGGCGGCTGTTATCCTGGAAGGGAAACTATAGATTCCAGGTTATTTCCCCAGAATCAACCTCGCAATTAAGCTGAGCAGTATGGCCACACCTGTGTTCAATCCGACCGAGATCAGGGCCACTCTTTTCCCGATTTCTTTCCAGATGATAGCAACTGTAGAAAGACACGGGATAAAGAAGTTGATAAACACGGTGAAAACGATGAGCTGTTCCTTGGTAATGACTGTCATCACATCTTTGTAGCTGACATCAAGCGCCTGGAGCATCATGACCAAAGAGAGCTCCTTTCTCAGAAATCCAAACACGAGAGTCACTCCGAGCTCCCGCGGCAGGCCAAGGCCTTTCTCGACCAATGGGGAAAGAATCAGGTTTATGAATCTGTCAAAATGCAGAAATTGGAGAAATCCCAGAACGATGCTCCCCGCGATCAGGATAGGCCAGGCAAACTTGATGAAGGACTTCACCTGGAAATATGTTTTCTTCAGCATATTTTTCAAGGAAGGCATCTTCAAAGAGGGGATTTCAAGGATCAATCCTGGGGAAGGCGTCCGGAAAAAGAATGTGATCACACGACCGAGCACTGCGATCAGGAGGATGTTGAACACATAGAACCCAAGGGCCCAGAGAGGACCCAGGTAAAAAGCAACCAGGGCCAGGATGATAGTAGTCCTGGCTGAACAGGGAATAAACGGAATCAAGAGAGATGTGATGACTCGGTCCCTGCGGGATTCCAGCGTCCGGGTGGAAACAATAGCCGGAACGTTGCAGCCAAAACCCAGGATAAACGGGGATATGGATTTTCCGTGGAGCCCGATCTTGTGCATAAAGGTGTCCATCAAAAAGCCTGCCCTTGCCAGATAACCGACATCCTCCAAAAAAGACATCAAAAATATCAGCGGGAGGAAATAAGGAAGAACAATGGCAACGCCCCCTCCTATTCCCGCAAGCAGTCCATCTATCAAATAAAACAGCACGCCTGTTCCGAGGCTCTGCGAAAGGGAATGCCTTAAGCTGGTCAAAGGCCCAAGAAGAAGCTCTTCCAAGGGGCTTCCGACCTTGAAAATGATAAAGAAGAAGCCACAAAACACAGCCAAAAGAATGACGTATCCGAAGAAAGGATGCATGATGACATCATCGACTCTTTCTTCAAAACTGATTCTTTTTCCTCTGAACACTCGGCAGCAATCTTCAAAGATTTTTAGGGCTAAATGATGCCTTTCAGCAGAGATGACTTCATAAGCCGGTGCATTGTGCAGAGACTCAAGGTCATTCCTCACTCGATCCAAAGCCATTTTCAACGGAGGATTGATATCTTTGAGCACATCATCGAAAAAAAGCTTATTGGCTTCAATCATATGGATGGTTGTGAATCTCTTGTTCGAAACAATCGGAAAATCATCCGGAAGAAGATCCATCAATTCTTCAATTCTCTGCTCCACATCTTTGGACCATTTGATCGGGGATACGGTCAATCCTTTCTCCAGGCCTTGAAGAGTAGCATCCAGAAGCTCCTTGATTCCTCGACCACGAGTAGCAACCGTAGGAATCACGGGAACACCGAGGATCTTCTCGAGTCGAGTCGTATCGATCTCCATTCCCTTTTTTTCCGCCATATCGACCATGTTCAGCACGATGATCATCGGGTAGCCCAACTCAATGAGCTCCAACGTGAATTCAAGGCTCCTGCCAAGAATGGAGGCATCAATCACATTGATGACCAGGTCTGGTTTCTCGTGGAATAAATGAACGAGAGCGACTTTTTCAGCCGGGTCGGAAGGATTCAAGGAATAGGTTCCCGGTAAATCGATGATGTTTAGAATAGTCCCTTCGAAATTAACTTTGCTGTGCGTATGCTCGACGGATGTCCCGGGAAAATTGGATGTGTCTGCTTTCAGCCCCGCAATCGCGTTAAAGAGGGTACTCTTCCCGCAATTCGGTTGGCCGATGAATATGACATCGGGATAACTATTTTCTTCACTCAATTATTTCGACCATGATTTTCTGGGCGACTCCCCTCCCCAGCGCGACTGATGTATCTGATGTCAGGTTCTTCACAAGGACTGGCCCCCGAAGGATGGCCCGTAAATCCAGCTCAATGGTATCATTCTTATGAAAACCCATCACGATCAACCTTCTTCGAACACCATGCCCACCGACTATACCCACGATTTTCAAGGGGGTATCCGCAGGAGCCTGGATCAAGCTTATCACTTTAGACATATTTCGATCTCTTCTTATCCTCTAATTGAGAATCATTCTCATAATTACGCCTATTGATAATAAAATAATCGGGGAAAAAAATCAATAGCCCCTATTGGGGTCAGGCTTTGACTCCATCCTAATCCTTAAATAAAAAAGATAAAAAAGGATGATCAAAAAGCTGATGACGACCAGAGAGTGCTGGGTATAAAAATGAAACGCCGCTTTGCCCAAGACCTCTCTCAGGCTCACTCCAATACAAACAAAATTGACTATCAAAACGTATTTCATCACCCGCGGAAATCTATCGATCCAGTTTATGAGAAAAACCACGGCCAGGATGGGATAGAGGTAATTGTAGTGCCAGGACAAAGGAGAAAAAAGCGGAATCAGCACGAATAAAAACGAAGACTCAAGAACTTCCGGCTGGGGCACACCTTTTTTCTTCCCCCAAATCATCATCCATAATAGAGCAAAACCTACAAGAAGAGCCGCGCAGATACTCAAGATCCATGCCCATTCTCCCTTATCAGATGGAAGATTTTTCAAGAAAAAGGCGTATACAGAACCATTGTCATAGTGATCAAGAAGTGAAGGAGTCGACTGAGACAGGGTTCTCTGCCACTCTTTCAAAACAAAGAAATTCTGCTGAAAGCCATAAAAAAAGACGGG
>SOIA01000243.1 GCA_004378665.1 Candidatus Aminicenantota bacterium | reverse complement strand
AGAGTGAGAAGAGATGCCCAGATCGCCTGGATGAGAATGGCAAAGCCAGGAGTCCGGAAGCGGGGATGGACCCGTGATGCGTTCCGAAAAAATAGCCTGTCTTTAGCCATGGCATAGTACACACGCGGTCCAGTCAATATCGATCCATTCAGCGAGCCAAAAGTCGAGATGATGACGGCTGCAGAGATCAAAGCACCAGTGGACGCGCCGAATAGGGCAGACGTGGCTTTTTCAGCGATACTTACGACTCCCACAACCTCAGGAATCGGAAGGGCATAGAGGTAAATATAGTTTGTCAGGACATAGAGCACTGTTACGCCCAGAGTCCCGGTGATCAGCGCTAATGGAAGGTTGCGGCTGGGTTTTTTAATCTCTCCGGCCACGAAATTCACGTTGTTCCAACCGTCAAAAGCCCAGGTGATGGCGACAAGGGCCACTCCGAATCCGATGATCATCTGGCCGAAACTCCAGCCGGCAGGTTTCATGGTCAGATCGATGGCTGTTCCTTTTCCGATAATGAATCCCAATCCTATGATGGCAACGAGAATGCCGATTTTGAGGACAGTGAAGGTATTCTGGATGAATTTCCCGAGTCCGACGCCGATAAAATTAAAGAGAGACAGCAGGAGGATGACGACCACTCCGACAAGCTGGCCAGCGGAAAGCGAATAGGTGAGAGGATGGCCAAATACGTGAACAGTCTGCGAAAAGATGGTGCTGTCCGTCGAAAATGCCGGGAAAAAATACCCGAAATATTCGGCAAAAGCCAGGGCAAGTCCAGCGATTCCCCCGGTCATGTAAACGAGGAAAAGGATCCACCCGAACAGAAACGCGGCCATGTTGCCGTAGGCTTCCCTGAGATAGACATACTGTCCGCCGGCTTCCGGATATGCGGCACCGAGCTCGGCATAAGTGAGGGCTCCGGCAAGAGTGAGCAGCCCTCCCACGATCCATGCCAGAAGTATCAGACCTGCTGAGGGGATGTATTTGGCCATGATTCCTGTAGTGAGAAAGATACCCGAGCCGATGACGATTCCGACCATGACCATGGTCGAATCGAAGAAGCCGAGTTTGCGGACGAGTTGTTCGGGAGAGCCTTCTTGAATTTCTTGCATGGCTGGGAAAATAATACCTTTTTTCCAGGATGAATCCAATTCAATTTGCATATGAACTTGAGAAGCGATAAAAGCTGATGAAGCAATTTTTCATTGGGGAAGGGGAGATGGCTGTCTGGCTTCTCCGCGGAAACTCCGAGTGATGGATTCCCCATTCTGGTCATCCAAAAGACGCTCTGTTTTATAGAGAAAAGCTCTATCTCTTAATTTTTTCAAAAAGGGTGTGTTTCAAATTGGTTGGATATTTGTCATAATGAAAAATCATGAAAAGTCATGTTTTTAACAAAGAGAACAGATCAATAGATATCCAGGAGAGATATTTTCGCCGCTGAACCAGTGTGTGAGGGAGAACGCCCATTCCTAAAAAAGCCATTTTTGCATTCGCCATAGCTTTGGTCGGATTTGTCGCAGCCGCCTGGTTTTTAGTGGTGAGTCCGAGTACTCAGGGGACGAATCCGAGACCTAATCCGGATATAAATGCGCAGGTCGAGAAGCAGGAGGAGCTCACCATTCGCAACATCACCCATGAGACCGTCCGCTACAGGATAAAACCCTCTAGTTCTGTATCTGATCCGGTGAGGATGACAATCCATATGGGCGATATCGACATGTTCCCTGGCAATGAGAGTATGGACGTAAGCTTTCAGCGGGGCACTGAGACCATCTCCTACCGTCTTGACGTCGGAATGCCGTATTCCTTCCGCTACGATGAGAATGATGAGCTGGAGCTCTACGAAGGCTCTCATGGGAGAGATGATGCCCCGGACTTGGCGCCCTTTGTGCCCACGCCGATGGTTGTTGTGGAAAAGATGCTGGAAATGGTTAGAGTGAACAGGAACGATATTCTGTATGACCTGGGTTGCGGTGACGGACGGATCGTGATTCTGGCAGCAAAGAAATACGGTGCCCGCGGAGTCGGGATCGACATCGATCCTCAGAGAATCGAGGAAGCCAATGCGGCTGCCAGAGAGGCAGGTGTCGAGAATCTTGTCGAATTCCGGAGACAAGATGTTTTTAAGGTGGATTTCTCCGAAGCGACTGTCATAGCCCTTTATCTCCTGGAGGAATCCAATGAACTGCTTCGGCCTCTGTTCGACAGGTTTCTCCAGCCTGGCACCCGGGTCGTGAGCCATAATTATCCTGTCCCAGGGTGGAAGGAGAAAGAGATGGAATTCGCCTCGGTCAAGGTCGAAGATGATGAAGAGCCGCATGATGTTTACCTTTACCTGAGATAAAGAAGAGAATAAATCTCTTTTTTCCTCTTTTTCCCCTTTGACATCATTTTTTTTCTGTGCTATAAGTTGTCCGTCGGGAAGCTGAGAGAACTGTTTGGAGTTACGCTAAGGTAGGGATGTTACAGGAATGAGGGTAGGTGGAGATTAGTAAAAAGATAGATTCCCATCCTCGATCAAGACAAACTCCTCCAGGCAAAGAAAAGTGTCCTGACAGAATAAAGGAGAAGGTAAGTCAAGCATGACCGAGCAGCGGCGGGCAAAACGCGTAAAGGAAGAAGCTCAAGTCACGATCAAACTGGTTCCTTCGGAGACGTTTACGCCGGATAAAAAAATCAGCTATCATCTCACCAAGGATATCTCTTCGACCGGCCTCAGGA
>SOIA01000126.1 GCA_004378665.1 Candidatus Aminicenantota bacterium | reverse complement strand
CTTCCACCCGATGAGCCGCACCAGGGATACTCCGTGCTTCCGAGCTTGACCGTAATGTCTTCGGGCTTCAGGCCCAAGGTCTCGGCCGTGACTGTGGCCATGTAAGTCCGGGTGCCAGTCCCCAGGTCCTGGGTGCCGCATACGGCTTCAACACTTCCGTCCCGGTGGAGTTTGACGTCCGCAAGGGTTGGCGGTCTTCCGACTCCCCACCATATCTGGCTGGCCATCCCCACACCGCGTCTGAGCTTTCCGTTCCCCTGTCCGGGCTTCTTGTTTCTTTTTTTCCAGCCGATCTTTCGTGCTCCCTGTTCGTAGCACTTGTCCAGTCCTTTTGATGAATAGGGGATCCCGGTGTTTCCGCGGTTTTTGGTGGAGTAGTTTTTCTTCCTCAGTTCAAGGGGATTCATGTTGAGCTCGTTGGCCAGTTCGTCCAGGAATCCTTCGAGAGCAAATGTTCCCTGGACGTGACCGGGAGCTCGTGTGGGCCTTGAGGCACCGGTGTTGGTGTAGACAGTGTACTCCTCGACCTTCAAGTTGGGACACGTGTACACATCGATTATGGGCTCCGCGCATCTGTCTCCTCTTCCGATTCCTCCGGAGGTGTAGTTTTTCAGATAAAGAGCGGTCAATGTCCCATCCTTCTTGACTCCTCCTCTGATGGTCTGGAGGCTTGAAGGACGGTTTCCGACGCATAGAGAATTCTCCTCTCTGGAGAGGATGATCTTCACGGGCTTTTTGGCTTCCCTCGCCAAAAGGGCTGCGGCAACCGTATAATCATTGATTCCCAGTTTGCTCCCGAACCCTCCGCCCATGTACTTTTTTATGACTTTTATCCGGCTCGCAGGGACTTTCAGCCAATAGGCGAGCCCGTCTCTGACGCCGAAGATAGCCTGGGTGGAATCCCAGACTGTGAGCCTGTCTCCCTCCCATCTGGCCACGC
Organism: Candidatus Aminicenantota bacterium; assembly: GCA_004378665.1. Lineage (GTDB taxonomy): Bacteria > Acidobacteriota > Aminicenantia > Aminicenantales > Aminicenantaceae > SOIA01. The sequence goes on along the minus strand of SOIA01000126.1, from coordinate 1,809 downwards.
TGCCGTGGGTTTCAGCCGGGTGGTGGATTTCCACGGCGGTTTTGTAGGTTCGTTCGATGATGATGTCTGCTTCATTGAGTCCTTTATCGATATCGCCACGACTGTAATCGTTGAAGGGCTTGGTGGGGACATTCCGTCTGTCTCTGTCCGCATAGACTTGAGGGGCACCTTCCTCCATGGCCTTCTCCACCGTGACTGCAAAGGGGAGGGATTTGTATTGGACCTCGATCAATTTTAAAGCGTCTTCTGCTGTTTTCTCATCCTTCGCAGCCACTGCGGCGACCTGCTCTCCCACGTACCTAACCCGGCCTTCCTTGAGCTGGAGCGCGGCTTGTACTCCCGGCAGGTTTCGAGCCTTGCTCAGGTCCATGGATACGATATCCGCACAGGCGTGGGGAGACCTGAGTATTTTTCCGCAGAGCATGCCTCTGAGTTTGATGTCATGAGTATAGGGGGCTCGGCCAGTCACGATTCTTTTCCCATCAATTCTGGGTGTGGATTGACCGATGATCTCAAATCTGTCCTTTTCAGGCTCAGGAGCAAGTTTTGGCTCTCTTGTTTTTTTATCTCTGAATTCTTCATGATAGAGGAGGGTGGAGTCTTCAGGTTCTGTGAAATATTTTGCTTTCTTCATTTAGGGCCTCCTCGTGCTTTTTGAAGCCGCAGAGACAGCATCGTAGATCTTGACATAGCTGCCGCAGCGGCAGAGGTTGCCGGATAATGCTTTTTTGATGTCTTCTTGACTTGGATTTGGATTGGTGTTGAGGAGAGCGACAGAAGACACGATGAATCCTGGTGTGCAGAATCCACACTGATAAGCGTCCTTGTCGATGAATGCCTGTTGGACAGGATGAAGCTTCCCATCCGCTGCCAGCCCTTCGATCGTGGTGATGTTTTTATTGTCCGCTCTTACGGCGAGATACATGCAGGAGTAGACAGGTTTTCCGTTCAAGAGGACCGTGCATCCTCCGCATTCACCCCGGCCGCATGTTTTTTTTGTCCCGGTCAGGTTCAGCCTTTCTCTGAGGACATGAAGGAGGGTTTCTCCGGACTCAACGATCAGGGTGAACTTTTTTTCGTTGACGGTGAGAGCGATCTGTTTTTTTGTAAAAAGAGGGATTTTTCCTTCCTGGGTTTGGAGTGCGCTTTTATCTTGAGCAAGGAGTGAGGGCGTAACAGCCGCACCGATGGCTCCTCCGCCGAATCCTTTCAGGAAGTCCCTTCTGGTGAAAGTTTGATTTTTTTTCTTTTTGGGCTTTGCCATTATATTTCTCCTTGTCAAAGGCAGGTGGCGTGGCTTCAGATCAGCCTGATCAGGGTGATGATGACGAGGCAGAGAAGGAGAGTTGCAGGCGAGGCGATTAACCTCAACTTCTTGATGCGGTTGGCTTCTTCGAGTTTAGTCTCCAGGGTCATGATCTTCGCCGCTGCCCAGAAGCCAAGAGGAACGGTCACGCAGGAGAAGATCACAGCGATAGGCGCGTAGTAAAGCGAAAGGGGAGTGGTTGTTCCAGGATAAACACAGGCTGGAATCCCGGTCGCAAATTTCACGAGAGGAAAGAGGTTCACGGCCAAGAGCGCTGACATCCCGCCAAGGACAGCCTGTCTTCCTGTTTTGTGCTTCTTTTTTTCTGCGTAGATGGAGAGCAGAATTAAGAACGCCAATCCTTCCATGAGAAAAGCAAAAATGGGATTTCCCACAGCTCCATGCTGGATCGGAAGGGAAAGGAGAAGGGCGTCGAACATCTTGAAAAGACATGCGATGGCGATCAGGAGAGCCACTCCAAGGACTCTTCGTGTCAAGATCCA
>SOIA01000274.1 GCA_004378665.1 Candidatus Aminicenantota bacterium | reverse complement strand
CTCAAATCTCTTAAATTAGGAGTGAACCTTTTTAAAAATCTTTCCGTTCTAAACTGTGAAGCTTAAATCGGGAAAATTTGAACTTGGCTGGATTAGAAGAAACCATAGGATTCACAGAGAAATTGACAGGCAGTAAAAAGCTGGAAGGAAAAGACATCTATCCGCATGAGGACATCTATGCTCTTATCGAAAAAATCAAAGAAGGAGACAGGGAAGCGTTCATGACCATAACCAGCCTGTACCAGAAAAGAGTATTCCTGCTGGCGTATTCTTTTTTCCACAACAGGGAAGACGCGATGGACATCGTTCAGGAGACTTTTCTCAGGCTCTACCAGAAAATCAACATGTTCAAAAGAGGCGAGAGTTTTAAAAATTGGCTTCTCCAGATCTCCAAAAATCTCTGTATCGACTACTACCGTAAGAATTACGGAAAGAGCCGGGAGCTGAAGAGTGAAACGCCGGTCGATGAATTGAATTTATCCGGACAGGAAGGACAGAATCCTGAGGTGTCCTCAGATTTAAGGACAATATTTTCGGCTGGCATAAAGAAGCTGGCGGAGAAACAGAGAATGATATTTGTGATGAAACATTATAACCAGCTTAAATACAAGGAGATCGCTGAAGTTTTGGGGATCTCTTTGGGAACAGTGAAATCTCTTCATTATAAAGCTGTTCAAAATTTAAGAGGCTTGATCACCCCGTATATGGGAGGACAGCTATGACAGAATGTAAAAAAATTCAGAAAGATCTCGTGGCATTCCTTTACGGAGAGCTGCAAGAGGACGAAAAGGAGCTTTTTAAAGCTCACCTGGATCAATGCCCCCACTGCAGGGGAGAACTCGAGGAATTCAAGAAGATCACTCAAGCTGCGGATGTTTTCAAGGAAGATATAGATGACGCCATGGCATCCGTCGATTGGGAGGCTCTGCCGTCAAAGGTATCGGAGAATATCCTGAGAAAAGACGCGCGATCTCGGCAGGAATCCTGGCTGGGGAAGGTTTCAGGATTTCTCTTCCCGCCCAGGTTGAGACCGGTCTATGCCGGTCTCCTGATCGGCGCTGTTCTGGGGGCGGTTGTCACTCTCATGGTGTTCCGGACACCGCAGCCGGGTGAAATCAACGGAAGAGAATACTTCGCCTCTCAGGATTTTCTGGAAAACGTGGAACTGGAGATGGCCAGGAGGGATACCCTGGACTATCTGGAGAGGAGTCAGTACCTGCTCCTGGATTTTGTCCAGTCTCCTTCTGAACGGTCGGTGGACTTCTGGCAGAGTGAGTATGCGGCTGAGCAGGCCAGGGGCCTGCTCGCCAAGAAAAAATACATCAACGCTCAGTTGGACAAGTTCCAGTTGGCCAAGGCAAAAGCGATCTGCGACCAGATTGAATTCCTCTTCTTCGAACTGACACAGGTCAGCGTCCATCTCTCTGTGGAAGAAGTCAATAAGCTCCAGAGAATGATCGAAGACAGACAGATTTTATTGAAGATAAATTTATTAAAGAAAGAGTTGGAGAGACACAATGAGATGTAAAATGAAAAAATCGGTTTCATACATCGGAGTCCTTATTCTTGCGATCTTTGTCCTTCATATCTTCGCTCACGCTCAGCCTGACGAGAAGCTTTTCATGGAAGCAAAGATCCTGATCTTCGATAAGGAATGGAAAAAGGCTCAGGAAAAACTGGAACAGCTCATCGATGAATATCCGGACAGTCCATTGATTTCCCAGGCTGTGTTCTACAAGGCCAAGTGTCTGAAAGAGCAGAAGGGCAAGGAGCGGGACGCTCTGAAGGCCTACCAGGATTATCTCGAGCGAAAAGACCGGAGCAAGAGCCTGGCTGAAGACGCGGAGACGGATATCATCGAATTGGCTTACAAGCTCTACCAGAGAGGGAGGCGGTCGTATCTATCAGAAATAGAAAAAAGGCTCTCCAGTCCGAACAGAGTGGTCAGGTATTTTGCGGCCATCAAGTTGAGTCAAGTGAAAGATAAAAGAATTTCTGCCAAAGCAGTCCCCGTTCTCAAGGAGATCATCCAGAAAGAAAGGGACGATGAGCTCAGAGACAGGGCCAAGATCGCTCTTCTCCGGATCGACCCGGATGTGTTGAAGGATCTGGAAGACGAGATGCCCGAGAGACGTGCGCTGCTGCTGAAAATAAGAGTCTGGAAGCACGGCAAGTTGACTCTGAAGATCAATATTCCCTGGGCCCTGGCTGACCTGGCCCTGGGTTCCATGTCCGAGGAGGAACGAGCCGAGTTGAGAGAGGAGGGATATGATCTGGATACGATCATAAAAACTCTGATCGAAGAAGGGGAGATCATTGAGATAGAAAATCCAGAAGAAGGAACAGTCATCAAGATCTGGATAGAATAAAAAAAATAGGAGGCATATGATGAAAAAAGCTGCCATTTTAATCTTAATTCTGTTTGTGTTCGCGGTATTCCTGCCGAGTCTTCTTCTTGCCGATGATAATGATGACATCCAGACCGTCAAGAAAGCGGTCAAGAAGAACCCGGATTACACGCCCGGACAGGAAGTCCAGTGGTTCAAAGTGCTGATCACGGATAACGATACGGGAAAAACGAAAGTTAAGATCACGCTGCCGATCAGCGTTGTTGAAGCTTTTATGAAATGCGCACATGACGATCACATGAAGATTGACGATGATTTCTGCGGCATTGACCTCAAAGAGCTGTTCGCAGAACTGAAAAAGCACGGCCCGATGGTCTTCATCGAGGTCTATGATGAAAATGA
>SOIA01000002.1 GCA_004378665.1 Candidatus Aminicenantota bacterium | reverse complement strand
TGACTCAATTCACCCTAGGAGAGATAGGATGTCAAAAATTCTGGTCACCTACTTCAGCTTGACAGGAAACACAAAAAAAATAGCCGAGGCCATACACGACAGCCTCGAAGGCGATAAAACGATTAAGCCTGTTGACGAAGTTCAAGAGCTTGAGCATTACACCCTCATATTCATCGGCTTTCCTGTCCACTCCCACAGTGTCCCCTTCAAGATTGAGAGCTTACTCAAAAGAATCCCCGAAGGAAAAAAAATCGCTCTTTTTTCCACTCACGGCGCAATCACTGGAAGCCATCTCTCTCAGGAGGCCCTCGAGCATGCTGTTGTCACGGCTTCAAAAGTCAAAGTCCTCGGAACTTTTTCCTGCAGAGGTAAAATCTCCTCTAAAGCCCTTGAAGTCTTGAGTAAATCTCCGGAGCACATGACCTGGGCAGAAATGGCGCCATCAGCCCAAACTCATCCGGATGTGGGAGACCTGGAAGATGCCAGATCCTTCGCCAAACGAATGATGACTCTCAGTATCCAGTAAATTGAATTCCTCCGCAGGGACGCGGGCGGCTTTCTAACTCTTCAAAATAAATTTAAAGATCAAATACAACAGCAGGCTCAGGATGAGGCTGGCGAGCAGACAGGTCACAACCGGAAAATAATATCTCTGAAAATGAGGCTTCTCAGGCCTGTCACCGGCTTTTCTTCAACTTTTCGACGATTTCGTCGGCGACCGTGTATGGGTCGATCTCCCTCCTGTAAATTCTCTCTATGAGGCTTTCGAACTCCGAAGATTCAATGTCATGAGTCACAGAATGATAGATCTTTTCACTGATGATATCCATCAACATCCACGGGATGAGCCTTTTCTTCCTGGAATCCCGCAGCTCCTGGTCTCTGTCTGCAACCAATTTGTCGATCTCTTTAACGAGCTTATCCACTCCTTGACCGTCTGTGGCCACAGTCTTGACCACAGGAGGCGGTGCCTTTCCTCCCAAACCCAGGTCCAACATGGCTCTGAGCTGCTTCTCCATCCTTTCGGCAAAAGGTGAATCCGATTTGTTCAGGACAAAAATGTCGGCGATTTCCATGATCCCTGCCTTAAACACCTGAATCTCATCCCCAGCTCCGGGGATGAGAATAACGAGAATGATATCCGCAAGTTTTACGACTTCGACCTCGTCCTGTCCCACTCCGACCGTTTCCACGAGGATAATATTTTTTCCTGCGGCCTCAAGGATAGAGATCGCTTCTCCTGTAGCCCTAGCTAAGCCTCCTAAATGGCCGCGTGTGGCCATGCTGCGGATGAAAATTTGAGGGTCCACACTGTGCTGCATCATCCTGATCCTGTCCCCCAAAATAGCCCCGCCACTGAAAGGACTGGAAGGGTCCATTGCCACAATTCCAATTTTATCTCTTTTTTTCCGCAGGAGACCCGTCATCTGGTCGACTAACGTGCTTTTGCCAGATCCCGGTGAGCCCGTGATACCGATGATGAGTGATCCTCCGGTATGCGGGAAAATCTTCTTCATCATTTCCCGGGCTGCGTTCCGATCGTTTTCCACAAGTGAGATCGCCCGTGCAATGGCTCTGTGGTTTCCTTTAAGAATCTCTTGAGCCAAATCAGACATTCCCATCTTTTTCATGCTCGCAACTCGCTTTCCACACTCAGGTTTCAGAGTTTCCCCTTCCAGAGAAAAATTTATTTTTTATTCTTTTTTGAGGCAACCTGCAGGGTAGAGATCCAGACATCGATTGAATTCAGTATTCAGAAAGAACCTTCTGTGCAATGATCCATCGCTGGATTTCAGAAGTTCCTTCCCCTATGGTGGCTAATTTTGAATCCCGGTAAAACTTCTCCACCGGATACTCCTTGGTGAATCCGTAGCCCCCAAAAATCTGAACTGCCATCGAGGAAACTTTCACGGCCAATTCACTGGCAAAAAGCTTGGCCATGGCAGATTCTTTAGGGACCTTCTTGCCCAGGTCTTCGACAAAAGCCGCTCGATAGGTCAAGAGCCGCGCGGCCTCCAGTTCGGTAAAACCATCGGCAAGCATCCATTGAATAGCCTGGAATTCAGCGATGGGCTGATTGAACTGAACTCTTTCTTTCGCGTACTTCAGACTCGACTCCAGGGCTCCTGCGGCAATCCCCAAAGAAAAGCCAGCGATACTGACTCGCCCGCCGTCTAATATGGTCATGGCCTGTCTGTATCCTTCTCCTTCGTTTCCCAGCATGTTCTCTGCCGGAACACTGACATCTTCCAAGATAAGCTCGGATGTATCGGCTGACCTTACGCCCAACTTATCTTCCTTTTTCCCCGGGCTGAATCCTTCCATTCCCTTCTCCAAAATAAAAGCGGAGATGCCTTTTCGTCCTTCTTCCGGACCTGTCGCTGCCAAAACCACATGAATTTCTGCCAATGTTCCGTTCGTGATGAAACGCTTAGTCCCGTTAAGCACCCAATGCTTTCCGTCTTTCACGGCCTTGGTTTTCAGGGATGCGGCGTCAGAGCCGGCCTCTGGCTCTGTGAGGCCCCATGCCCCCAAAGTCTGTCCTGAAGCTAAAGGTACCAGGTATTTCTTTTTTTGTTCCTCATTCCCGAAAAGGTTGATGTGATTCGAACACAGAGAGTTATGAGCGGCTACGACCAGTCCGACAGAAGGGTCCACCTTGGAGATCTCTTCCAGGATGATCACATAATCCACGTTCGAATAGCCCGCTCCTGAAAATTCTGGAGGAATGATTATTCCCAGCAGCCCCAT
>SOIA01000245.1 GCA_004378665.1 Candidatus Aminicenantota bacterium | reverse complement strand
ATGGGCTGATTGGCAGAGCCAGAGTTCCAGTAAATGGAGCTGTACATGCTGATCATATTGGTCAGCGGTGCTCCGGTGACACAGGCTTTGAAAATATCTGTCTGAGTAACCAGGAAGGAAGATTGGTAGCCACCCCAGGAATGTCCGTGAATGCCGATATTGTTTTTGTCGACGACACCTGTCTTTATCGCCGCCTCTATAGCCGGAAGAATGCACCAGACTGATGACATACCCGGGTCGTTCACTTTGTAAACGATATCCGGCATCAATACTGCGTATCCGTTGCTTGTGTACACGGATTTATTGAAGCCGCGGGCAGAGGGAGTGTAGTAGCGGTTCAGCCCCTGCGAGAGTTTTTCGTAGATGTAGACGATGGCCGGGTAGCTTTTTCCTTTCTCGTAGTTGGCTGGCAGGAAGAGAGCGGCCTGGAGCTTATCTCCTTTGGCACTCTCGTAATCCAGGAGCATGCTTTCGGATGACCAGAGAAATTCTTTCTGCTGTGGGGTGGTTTCTGTTATTCTCACTCCTTTTTTAAGAGAACTGTCAGTGACATAATAGTCCGGATAGTCTTTGTGTGTCTGCCGTGTGTAGAGGAAAACATCGGCTTTCTCGGCTTTCCTGATCGAGAAAACAGCATCGTCCCAGAGCAGCATTTTCGCGCCCGGCTTCCCTTTGTCAACACGAGCAACTCCGCCTTTTTTTGTCCATTCGCCGTAAGTGCTAATATAAAGCGGTTTTTTAAGATCTATTCCTTTCTCCTCTGGATCCAACCTGAAGCGGCTTCTGTAACGGATGCCTTCTTCTTTTCCGTGGACCGTGAGGTTGACACCTTTGCCGCCGTGAACAGGAACATTCCACACGTCCCAGTTATCATACAGAAGCACAGAGACACCATCTTTCACCCAACCGAAATAGTAAGGATAAATCGGAGGATTTTTGACGTTTTGGTCGTTTTCTTCGTTGATAAATGAGGTGGGGACGTCTTTGGTTATGTTGAATTTTTTATCTGAGGACATCTCATAGGTGAAGTAGTGTCCATCCTCGTAATACAGGAAGTGAGTCCCGTCAGGGGAAGGGCCGAAATACCACCGGCATTTTTTGAGGGCCAACTTCCGAGCTCCTGTCTTCAGGTTAAACACATAGATATCCTGATAGCGGCGTCCTTCGAGATTCCCCATCAGCTCGTATTCCTGGTTGTCCGTGCCGATCGCCCAGCGGTGTTTGGGAGCGGCTGTGACTCGTCTCACCTCTTCGTTGGCTAACCTGATGAATTTCTTTTCTTTGACCCGGTAGATACACAGAAAACTGAAATTCTTGTCCCTGCTTTCCTGAACCTGCTGCATGGACTGGAGCCTTTTATCCAGCCAGTGCCAGATGACAAGGTCGGCTGGCTCTTCCTCTTCTTCTTTTTTTGGTTTAGGTTTTTCTTTATCTTTGTCCTTTTCTATATCTTTTTCTTCCTTCTTTTCTTTATCTTTTTCAGGAGCTTTTTCAGATTTTTCCTTTTCTTTTTCCTCTTTCTCTTTTTCTTTATCTTCCTTCTTTTTCACTTCGTGGATGCCGAACAGGATCCCGGCCAGATCTTCTGTCCACACAGGGGTTCTGTTCGGGCTGATTGTCATCCCCTCTGGAAAATTTTTATCCTTTTCGGGCTCATAAACGGTTTTGTGGGGTGATCCTTTGAGGAAGTTTGTGAAGCCGATGACACTGAAGAGCTTATCTTCATAGTTTTCGTCTTCCTTGCCCTTCAAGACAGCCAATCCTTCGCCTTCTTCTGTCCAGTTCAACTTCTTGTAAACCGCTTTGTCGCTCTCGAGCGAGAGAACGACTCCTGTCTGCATGTTGCGGAGCTGGACTCCGTTCCCGCTCATCTCTTTCGCGTCAACAACCATGGCCAGCCAGCCGCCCTTCTTGTCGAACGCATACTCAGACACATTCCCGATGTTGAACTCTTTGGAGGAGGAGAGCTCATGGAGGATTAAATCCGATCCACTCCACTTGTCCTTTTCTTTAGCCTGACTTTCGGGCGGATACTTGTGGAGAGCGATCCATTTGGCGTATTCACCGGAGAAAGTGAACCTTCGCGTTTTCTCGAACTCAACCTTTTCACCTGAAGTCAGGTTCAGCAGCCCGACTTTGTTGTAGAGTTTTTTCTTCTGCTTTTTGAGCTGCTTCGCTTCTTTTTCTGTGGGGTAGATCATAAAACCCAGCCACTTGGAATCCTCGGAGAAAACTATTTCTCCAGAACCGTACCTCGGAGCTTCACCGACAGGGAATTTGTATTCCTTATCGCCCTTGGTCTGCCGGATGATGACCTCGCTGTCTCCTTTGTTCGGAGAGAGCCTGTAAGCGAACCACTGTCCGTTGTTGGACAGAGCAGTGCTTCTTATGCTTTTCCAGGCAAGTATGTCTTGGAGTTGGATCGGCCGGGGCTTTTGGGGTTCTGCTTTTTTTTCTTGAGCAGAAAAGCCCGGGATGACCAGAAATACCCATAAGAGAATGATCAGAGTCGCTTTTGTTTTTCTTATCATTTGACCCTCCTTTTTTAAATTTATTCAGAATGTTATGAGGCAAAATCTGGATTGATATGAGATTTTGAAGCTCGGATTGAGAATGGGTTCAAAATTATTGTGATGGATGTGATTGAGAGTACAGCGTGGCAGTCTCATAGGAAAATAATCATTCATTTTTAAATACATACAGTCTTTTAAAGATAGAAAATCCCTCCCGAAAAGTCAAAAGCAAAAACAGGAC
>SOIA01000012.1 GCA_004378665.1 Candidatus Aminicenantota bacterium | reverse complement strand
AACATGATGAAAAAGAAATAAAGGAAAAGGAGGGAGGCGATGACTTCTTCGCCAGGTCTGATATCGACAATCCGCGACAGAATTCTGTAGAGTCGACTTTTAGCCATAAATTGCTATAACCCTAAGAAATCTGCGGCGAAGGTTATTCTTTTTCGAAGCTGTCTAAGGCCATGTCTTCTTCATCGAATATTTCAAGAACTTTAGTGAGCATAGTGACCTGGAAGACCAGATATAGCTTCTTGGATATTTTTGCGATCTTCAGCTTACCGCCCAAATTGTTTGTGGAAATATAACTGGCCAGAACCTCTCCTACTCCAAAACTATCGATGAATTCAACATTCTGAAAATTAAGAAGTATATTTCTCTTGCCAGTATCCAACTGGTCTTTAACGAGCTGGTGGAGAGTTAAGTCCGATATATCCGATCTCCTGATTTCCCCCTCAATGTCAAAAATCACGACATCATCTTTTTCTCTTGCGTTTATTTCCATTTCTTTTCTTCCTCTCTGAAGACCTTAATCATACATATTCGGGCAGTTCTTTATTAGACTGCTTCTTCTCTTTAGCTTTTTATCAAAAGAAAAATTTAAAGTCAATCCATTATTTGCATGGGTTTGAGTTGCAGATGAACTCTAAGGATTGCGGAGAGATAATGAGTATTGAATCCAGAGATGATTACTGCTGCTCGTTAATGCACATCGTGACGAGGATGAACTTGTAAAGATCGGGCTTTTCCGTGATTTCCAGCTTTGTGAACTTTGTCCCGTATATAAAAAGATCTCCGCTCTTTTCCTGCCAGATGATTTTTCCGAATATGTTGAATTTAAACTCGCACGGTGTATCAAGGCTGAACACCAAATCAGAGCCCACAGGCGCGGGCAAATCGGTCTCCACGCACAGCCCATCGAGCGTGATGTTTTTAATTATCCCCTTTGACCTCTTCTCCACTTTCTCATCTTTGCAGAGTCTCAGATTGACCTCGATCGGAACCCTCGGAGACTTTCGTCTTTCCTTTTCAACCGCCATTTGAGTTTATACTACTTTTTTCACATAAAGATGTAAAGATTAATAATATCTGTGTGTATTCCTTAATTTTTCAGATTCTCGAGGATAAACACATTCCCTTTCCGAGATTCCAACGGGATTATCAGATGCGATGGAGTCACAGCAAATTTGGTGTACAGAACAGCATCCGGAAGTCCTTGAGGCTGGCCGCTATAGTCTGTTACCCGGTGAATCTCACCACTTTCTGTCGACTTCGCCCAGACGTTGAAGGCTCCGCTTCGATCTGAGATAAAATAAAACCAGCGACCATCATGAGACCATGATGACCAGCCTTCTTCGGCAGGATGCTTTATGTAAGGCTGCGGATTTCCTCCATCTGCATCCATAACCCAGATATCCGCATTTTCTTCTTGAGTAGTTTTAAATGCAATCCGCTGTCCATCCGGAGACCAACAGGGATATAACTCACTGCTTTCCCATTGGGTCAGCTGTTTGGGCTGGCTCTGGCCGTTCGTCTGGATGGACCATATATCCCAGTTCTGGCTTCGATTGGAATAGAACGCGATGGCATCCCCTTTCGGAGACCAGGCTGTCAACGTATCTCGAAACGGATATTCTGTACTTGTTAATCTGATGGCAACGCTTCGCAAAGACGGAAGACGCCAGAGCTCATAGGAGCCACGAATAGTAGACGAAAAACAAATCTGTTCATTATCAGGAGAAAAACTCCCGCCGACTTCTCTGACCTTCCGTCCCCATTCTTGAGTGGCTTTTATCTCTTCGCCTTCCTCAAGATTTTGGACACACAGTACACCTTGACCTGCGAAATGCGATGTCCAAACTAAAGCCTTTCCATCTAGAGAACACGCAGGGTAATAATTGAGTTTGCTCTTGAAAGTCAATCGCTTTGGTCTCCCTGTAACCATACCTGCTCTTGAGTTTAAAGGAACACCCCAGAGGTGGCGTTCAAGCTGCGACGCCATGAAAGCCAGTTTGGTTCCATCCGGAGAAAACACACACTGAATGTCCTCTGTTGTTGTCACTGAGAGAGGGATAAGGTTTCCAGCCGGTTTCAAGGAAACGGGATTGAGATCCACCATCCATAAGTTCTTATTTCCCCCGAAAGGCCCCCGGCTCATAACCAAAACCCGGCCATCTGGAGATAATGTCAGGCCGGTTATTTCCTGGCCAGACGGGACCAAATTCAACGGCTCTGAATCTCCATTTTCAAGCGAAAACACGTAAACATCACCTTTGGTCCGATCCCAGTAAATGATCTTATCTCCATTCGGCGACCAAACCGTATAAGGAATGCCGCTGGTCCCTCTCACGACAAGCTCTTGTTTTCCTCCAGTGATTGGTACCAAATAAATATCTCCGGATTTATTAAAGGCTATCATTTCGCCATCAGGAGACCAGGAAGGATGGTCCCCGGATATTGTTAAACGGTATGGAGTTCCTCCTTCAGCAGGGATGAGAAAAATCCCCCCTCCATCAATACCAGAAAAAAATGCGATTTGACGTCCATCCGGAGACCAGGCAGGTTGGCTTTCATCATAAGGAGCTGTCGTGATTTGAACGGCCTTCCCTCCCTCTATCGGCTTTTTCCAGATATCCAGATTGCCGCCTTCGTCTGATGCATAGGCAATCCAGGTGCCATCAGGGGACCAGCTGGGGAATTCGGATACACGTTCGCCGCTGGTGAAGGGAATCAAACTCATATCAGTGAGAGGCTGGATTGGAGCTCTTTTTGG
>SOIA01000204.1 GCA_004378665.1 Candidatus Aminicenantota bacterium | reverse complement strand
GCCTGTTTGATCTTCCTGCGGTAGTCATCTCCATCCATCTGCACGATCTTGCACATCTCATAGAGCCTGGACCTGAGACGGATTCCTATCCTGCCCACAAGGGTTTCCTTGCCCTTTTTGAAATAATCCTCCCTGGTGTCCTCTTCTTCCTCATCTTCGGCATCCGGATAGTTGGAGGTGAGGATGGTCAATTTCTTGCTGTTGTACCGGTAGTTGATGATGTAAAAAATCGTCTCTTCAACCCAGGCTGTGGTCCTTTTCGCCCCAAGTTCATCCAGGACAAGCACGTCTTTCTGAAACACCGGCGATAGGATATCCACCTCGGTCAGGGCTGAATCCGGAGTATACGTTCTCTGGATATTCCTGATCAATTCCCGGAAATCACAGAAATAGCAGGGAACGGCCTTCTTCTGGATCAGCTCATTAATGGTGGCCACAGCCAGATGAGTTTTTCCGACTCCGCAGGGGCCGAGAAAAAGGAGACCGACATCCTGAACGGGATGATTCTTGACGAATTTTTTCACGATCTTTAAAGCATCCCGGTGGGAGTCGTTATGAATTTCGAAGTTTTGGAAAGTGCAGTCCCGGTACCTTCTCGGGATATTGGCCTGGTCAAAAAGTATCTGATTTTTCCTCTCATGAAAACACTTGCACCGTCTGGCCGCGGTTCCCGGGCCAGACTCCACCAGAACCCATCCTGTTCCCTGGCATTCTGAGCATATTTTTTCGGGCATCAGTTTAGATATCCTCTGAGTTGTTGAAGACTGTGAGATCGAGCCAGTTTCCTCATGGCTTTTTGCTCGATCTGCCTCACTCTCTCTCTCGAAAGTTTAAGCTTGTTTCCTATCTCCTGAAGAGTCTGGGGCCTGTCATCGTCCAGACCGAATCTTAATTTTATCACATATATCTCTTTCTCATCCAGCTCATTCAACAGGTCCCTGATCTGTTCCTGGATTGAATTCTTAATGATCTGGTATTCCACAGATGGCGTAATATTGTCTTCTATCCTATCGCCCATTTCCCGGTCTTCATCATAATATGTATCGCTCAATGAAACATCTTTCCCATCCAATAATTCCAGATCCTCGACCTCATCCACAGGAATACCCATCTTCTTTGCAATTTCTTCCCTCGTTGGATCCCTTCCCAGGTCTGCTTTGAGCTGCGACTCCTTTTTCTTCATATCGGATATTTTATCGGAAAGTTTCTGTGGAAGATGGTAAGCACGTGAGGAACGCGTCAGGGCATGTATGATGGCCTGCCTGATCCACCACACGGCGTAGGATATGAATTTGACATTCCGATTCGGGTCAAATCTCTTCGCAGCTTCGATGAGCCCCAGATTCCCCTCGTTGATCAGATCGAACATCCCCATGCCCATCCCCTTGTATTTCTTCACATAAGAGACGACGAATCTGAGGTTGGCCTCAATTAACTTTCCTAAGGCTTTTTTATCGCCCTTCTGGATCCGAACCCCCAACTTCTTTTCTTCCTGCTGAGTGAGGATGGTGTACTTGGCTATTTGATTCAGATAGGTCCTTAAATTCTTGAAATCCAGATAGCTCCTGTCATCATCCTTCATTTTTTTTCTTCTTCTTCTTTCTTTTTCTCGATCCTTATGATTTTTGCGGGACTGACACGCACCATGCTCTTTGTTCGGATCTCAAACTCCTCTTCTTTCCCCTCAAAAAATTCTTTTTTGACGTATTCCAGGAACATGTTCACTTCTTCTTCGATCTGCTCGATCTTTCTCCTCATATTCAGGACCACTTCCACGCCGGCCAGATTGACTCCCAGATCCCGAGTGAGATTCAGGATCAGCTCGAGCTGCCTCAAATCCTCATCCGTGTAGCAGCGTGTATTTCCTTCGCTCCGGGATGGTTCCAACAGCCCCTCCCTCTCGTAAAGCCTGAGGGTTTGAGGATGGATGTTGAATATCTTGGAGACGCTGCTTATATGATAATAATTCTTCAGGTCCTTTTTCTCTTTCATTCTATTTACTCTGCATTTCCTCCCTGGGATTCTTTAAAGAGACCTTTTCCAGCTCTCTCATCAACTCTCTGATCCTTTCATCGTTGAAAGGAGGAGGGACGATCGAGACTTCGACAAATTGATCCCCATGTGATCTCTTTCCGGGGAACGGGGCTCCCTTATCCTTCAGTCGGAATTTTTGCCCCGATTTGGTACCGGGTGGAATCTTGATCGTGGATTTGCCGTAGAGAGTCGGAACCTCTATCTTTGCGCCCAGAGTGGCCTCTGGCACAGTGATGGGAACCTTCACGTAGATATTCGATCCTTCACGTTTGAACAGCGGATGGGGGTCGACTTCGATGTTGATGAACAGATCGCCGGATGGCCCGCCGCCTATTCCTGCGTTCCCTTTTCCGGCGATTCGGACTTTCGAGCCTGTGTTGACTCCACCGGGAATCCTGACGCTGATCAGTTCTGTCCTCTGCACAAATCCCTGTCCATGACAGGTGTAACACTCCTGCCCTGGAGTCTGTCCTGTCCCCCCGCAGGATGGACAGGTCGTCGAGAACCGCATCGCGCCTCTCTGGATGTTCTGCTGGCCGCTTCCTCCGCACGCAGAACAGGCCTGCTGTGTGCCTTTTTGAATAAAGCCTTTTCCCTGACAGGTCGAACAGGCCACCATCCGGGTTAATTGAATCCTGGTTTGTAGGCCATGGATCGCATCCTGAAATCCAACCTTCATGGTATAGAGAAGGTCTTCCCCTCTCTGGACTCTCTGTTGAGGGCTCCGGGCAGTGGATCCAAAAAAACCGTCAAAAAAATCTCTGAATGAAGAGCTGCCGAATCCAGAGAAATCGAAACCTTCGAAACCGGATGTGTAGGTCTGATACTGGGATCCTCCAGGAGGGGCATCTCCGACAAATCCGAACTTGTCGTACCGACTCTTTTTCTTGGAGTCGCTGAGGACGGAATACGCCTCCTGGATTTCCTTGAATTTGGCTTCGGCGGCTTTGTCTCCCGGATTGAGGTCAGGGTGGTATTTCCGCGCGAGCTTCCGAAAGGCCTTTTTAATCTCTGTTGAAGATGCCTTCCGGTCGACTCCGAGTATCTTATAGTAGTCCTTGTCCATCCCTGACCAATCCGCTCAAACAGCCGTGTTGAGGCTGAATGAGAAACCTTATGAATAGTCCAGCTGACTACAGTTTACTTCTTTTTCTCTTCATCTACAACTTCAGCGTCTATCACTTCGTCTTCGGATGAATCCTGGGATGATTCTTGACCTGAGGCCTGATCGCCGGCGGCTCCCTGCTGGGAGGCGTCCTGCTGCGCCTGCTGCTGTGAGGCCTGCTGGTACATGATCTCGGACAACTTGTGCGACTCCTGAGAAAGAGCCTCTGTGGCATTCTTTATCTGTTCTGCGTCATCGCTCTCGATCGCCTTCTTGGTGTTTTCAATCTCTGCCTGAATCTTATTGGCCTCATCCTCAGGAATCTTATCCTTGTTCTCTCTCATCAGTTTCTCCAAGTTATAGATCATCTGGTCAGCTTGATTCTTGGCGTCGATGACTTCTCTTCTCTTTTTATCCTCTTCCGCATGTGTTTCCGCGTCATTAACCATGTTATCAATCTCTTTATCATCCAGTCCGCTGTGGCCGGTGATCGTGATGGCCTGCTGCTTCCCGGTTCCCATGTCTTTCGCAGAGACATGGATAATCCCGTTGGCATCGATGTTAAAAGCCACCTCGATCTTGGGGATACCTCTCAGAGCTGGGGGAATACCGTCCAGATGAAACCGTCCCAACGTCCTGTTGTTGGCAGCCATTTCTCTTTCTCCCTGGAGAACATGAATCTCTACGCTCGGCTGGTTATCCGCTGCTGTCGAGAAAACCTCTGTCTTCTTGGTCGGAATCGTGGTGTTGCGGGTAATCATTTTGGTGAATACAGCTCCAAGTGTCTCGATTCCAAGTGTCAGCGGAGTCACATCCAGGAGAAGAACGTCTTTAACATCTCCCGCCAAAACAGCTCCCTGGATCGCCGCTCCTGCAGCCACCACTTCGTCCGGGTTGACTCCCTTATGAGGTTCTTTTTTGAAAAGGTCCTTCACCAACTGCTGGACCTTCGGGATCCTGGTCGAACCGCCGACCAGAATAACCTCATCGATATTCTCAGGTTTCAAACCGGCATCTTTAAGAGCCTGTTGGCAAGGTACGACTGTCCTCTGGATGAGCTCGTCCATGAGCTGTTCTAACTTGGCTCTAGTGAGTTTCGTCAGAAGGTGCTTGGGTCCGGATGCATCAGCCGTGACGAATGGAAGGTTGATCTCGGTTTCCATCGTGGTGGAGAGTTCCATCTTGGCTTTTTCAGCGGCTTCTTTGAGCCTCTGGAGGGCCATTTTGTCCTTGGAAAGGTCGATGCCATTATCTTTTTTAAATTCTGTCACAAGCCAGTTCTGCACGTGCTGATCGATGTCATCTCCACCTAAATGAGTATCTCCGTTCGTGGATTTGACCTCGATAACGCCTTCTCCCACCTCCAGGATGGAAATATCGAAGGTTCCTCCTCCGAAATCGTACACAGCGATCGTTTCATCTTTCTTCTTGTCCATTCCATAAGCCAGAGCTGCGGCCGTCGGTTCGTTGATGATTCTTTCCACTTTTAAACCAGCGATCACACCAGCATCCTTTGTCGCTTTCCTCTGACTATCGTTGAAATAGGCCGGGACAGTGATAACTGCTTTATCCACTTTTTCTCCCAGATGGTCTTCAGCCGCCTTTTTCAGCTTTTGAAGGATTATTGCAGAAAGTTCTGGGGGAGCATATTTCTTGCCAAGAGCTTCGATCCTCACATCTCCATTTGAGATTTGAGTCACTTTGAATGGGACCTGCTTGATTTCCTCTGGAACCTCCTTATAACGGCGCCCCATGAATCTCTTAATAGAATAAATGGTGTTCTCGGGATTCGTGATTCTCTGTCTCTTCGCAACCTGCCCGACTAACCGCTCTCCTTTTTCATTGAACGCAATCACAGAAGGTGTGGTCCGACCTCCCTCTTCATTCGGGATGATGATCGGTTTGCCGCCTTCAACGACAGCAACAACTGAATTTGTTGTTCCTAAGTCAATACCTATAGTTTTTGCCATATTTTTCCTCCTATTTTAGTCACTACATAATATAAAACTTTAGTGTAATTTTGTCAAGTTTTTTATGATATTTTTTAACTATAGATGTATTTAGCCTTATGGAACAGAATGAATATACTAAACAATCAGCTCATCCGTAGGTAGACTGGTTAATTTTTCTTTATATTTGATTTTGTGATATAGACCGGTTCTATCCTGAACCAGAAATGTTTTATCCCTTTTTCTGCTCTTTGTTTGCTCAGTAATTCAGTTTTCAGGGAAATTTTTTATTACTTATCAGGGTCAATGATAAAATTTTCTTTCATCAGGAGTTGAATTTCTTCCCGTGTTTTTTTAATTATGCTTTCAGCGAGTTTGAACCTCTCTTCAGCAGGAGCCTTGATCCGGGCCACTCCCTGCTCGATTCCCTTGGTCCCTACAGCAACCGCTTCCCTTGGGAAGACTTCCCACTCGTCCATGTTGGGAACGATGTATTCCTCGTTGATCCCATGGTCTTCGGCGACTTTAGCCAGCTCCTTGGCCGCTTCGATGCACATTTCGTCTGTGATCTTTGTCGCCCTGATGTCGAGCGCTCCTCTGAATATTCCAGGAAATCCGAGGGAATTATTGACTTGGTTCGGAAAATCCGACCGGCCAGTGGCCACAATCCTTGCTCCGGCTTCCTTTGCCTCCCATGGCCATATTTCCGGAACCGGGTTGGCTTCGGCGAACACGATGGCATCGTTGGCCATAGCCTTGACCCATTCCTTTTTGATCACGCCTGGACCTGGCTTGGACGCAGAAATCACCACATCAGCACCTTCCATGGATTCTTTGATATCCCCTTTAACTCCCTGAGGATTGGTTGTCTCACAGATATGCCATTTTTCTTTATACTTCGTTTTTAATGTTTCCTTGTCTCCTCTGTCTTTATGGAGAATCCCCTTGGAGTCAACAGCTATGATATTTTCAGGCTTGACCCCGGCTACGGTGATGAGTCGGGCGATCGCGATGTTGGCCGCGCCTGCTCCTATCAAAGAGACCTTAATGTCCTCCATCTTCTTTCCCACAATCTTGACCGCGTTGAGGAGGCCTGCGACCGTGACACAGGCTGTCCCCTGCTGGTCGTCATGCCAGACAGGGATCTCCATTTCCTTTCGTAAAGTATCCAGTATATGAAAGCACTTCGGATGAGATATGTCTTCGAGGTTGATTCCTCCGAATGTCGGCTGGAGCCATTTCACAGCTTGAATGATCTCTTCTGGATCTTTGGTATCAAGGCAGATCGGGAATGCGTCTACACCGCCCAAATACTTATACAGCAGGGCCTTTCCTTCCATAACGGGCAAGCCTGCCTCCGGACCGATATCACCCAGGCCCAGAACTCTTGATCCGTCCGAGACAATGGCAACAAAATTCCACTTGTTGGTCATCTCATAGGCCTTTTCTTTATCGGCATAGATCTCCTTGCATGGAGCTGCCACGCCTGGCGTGTACCAGATGGCGAAGTCCTGAAAATCCCTGATCCGGCATTTGGGAATAACCTCAATTTTACCTCTGTAAAAGGGATGAAGCCGCATAGCGTCCTTGGAGGGTTGTTCAGCTTTAGCCAACAACTCTTCCACTGTCACTTCTTTCATTTAAAATCTCCTTTTTGATGAAAACCTATGAAATATTAAATATATTATTATTAAAATAAATTCCTTCTCAGTATGCGGATTTTCTCTTGATTTTTGACTCGCGAAAAGCCTTTTATTATAACCCGTTGCTTTTTAAAGTCAAGTTCCGGACAATTTTCAGGCAAAAATATGTTGAATTAGATGTCTCTTGCTTTTTTCTCTTCTGACTCTGTCTCATCATGTGCAGTGTGCGGAAAAGTTTCGATCAACTCATCTATGAAGGAAACAACGCTCGCTCTCTGCTTCTCCAGGCCTTCTGGTGACCAGCATGGCCAGATTTCTCTCGTTGGCTTTGTCGATCACCTCCTGGTCTCTCATCGACCCGAGGGGATAGATAATCGCTCCTATCTCATTTCTTGCTGCAAGCTCGACAACATCCGGGAAAGGCATGAACGCATCGGAAGCCATGATGCAGCCTCTGGGTCCGTAGCCACGTTTTGAAAATCGAATCGCATCTTCGGCCGCATCTACGCGGCTCCTCTGGCCTGAGCCAATGCCGTGGACTTTATCGCTCTTCCCGATGACAATCGCGTTGGACCGCGTAAAACAGGCCACATTCCAGTTGAACACGGCCGCCTCGATCTCATCTGGAGTGGGCTGCCTTTCAGAGACAACATCGACTGAGTCTGATGATGTGATCCTGGAATCAAACCTCTTCTGGACAAGAAGTCCGCCGGCCACTCTCTTAAACTCCAGGCCATTATCTACAGCTTTCGCATCCAACGGAGCTCCCATCTTGACGACTCTCAGGGCCTTCCTTGAGGCCAAGACCTCGAGTGCTTCAGCGGAAAAACCAGGCGCATAGACGACTTCAATATTCCGGCCTTTCTCGACCATGAGCTCTGCCAGGTCCTTTGTGACAGTATAATTGAAGACATCAACGCTTCCAAAATTGGAAAGAGGATCACACATCCAGGCTTTCTCGAAGGTTTCCTTCGGAGTTTCTCCCATGGCCGCGCCGCTCGGCATCTCATGCTTCACTAATGCACAGATGTGCCTGTCTTTATAAATTTCCGTCAATTTTCGAACAAGCCTCTGGCCCAAGTCCATATCCCCCACGTTTATGTACCCGAGCCCCTTTATCCCTTCCTGCAGGACTTCCAGGGTGGCCATGTTGGGACCTGAGGCGTCTTCTTCTGAGTAAAAAGCCGCAGGGTAGCCAGGATTTTCCCCGTAACGCATGGACTGCCTCTTCGTGAATTTTTTATCACCAAACTGGATGGATTCGGGAAACTCCTCCTTGACTTTGGTCCTGTACTGCTGACGGTCTTCCTTGCCTGTTTTTTTCATGTTAACTCTTTATCCTTTCATTCCTGTTGATGATGTAAATTTCGTTACAACCTGTGGTGATATCACCGGAATACACACAGGCAACAGATACCCTGAAATCACTTTTCCCAGCCTCTGGGCCCAGTGCTTCATACACTGACTCTGCCATCTCATCCGCACTTTTAGCCTGAATTTCGACAGCGGCCGGTTTTTCTGTAAAGGAAGGAACGGGATCTGTGTTCTCTCCTGAATAAGTTGCGATCAATCTGCCTTCGCCAGCTTTCAAAGGAATCTGGTAATAGTCTCTCAGCGATGAACCATCCGGTCCTCGCCGGATTAAGCTCAAAGCCGCTTTTCCTCCCAGAAGAACACATCCGCTTATTCGAGGAGTGAAGATGGGCGGGTCCGGCTCATAATCCCATTTCCCGAGAGCCGATGAGAGAACCTCCTCAGGATTCTGGCTCCGACCGAGAGCAGAGCCAATATCCGGTGTCTGCCTTCCATTGCTGACCGCGATCCCCTGGGAGGAGAACAGGATGGCCGTGTAGACCAGCAGCTCGATATTTCCTTTTTGTATTGCTTCCTCATCTGTGGGCATTGCCTGGATGGCATCTTCTTCCAACACCAATTTTCGGGATTGGCTGGATGGAGACCTTCCGGTGATAGCGTAGATCACGACCGTATTTTCCCCGGATGGATCCTGACCGATGATAATGACTCGGCCAGGATATTCTCTCGAAGACAGGTTCTCAAGACCTTTCGTCATGCTTTTCTCGATAACTCTCAGTGGGTGATACCCTAGAATATATCAAAACAAAGAGACAGGCAATAAAAAAAGGGGCCAGGCCCACTAGTGTCCCAACGTTGAAATTTAAAATCCTCCTAATTTCTTTAGTTAT
>SOIA01000261.1 GCA_004378665.1 Candidatus Aminicenantota bacterium | reverse complement strand
CCTCCGAGGTATCGATGGGGAATACACGGGCTGACGAATCAGTTTGCCTGACTGTCTCTTTATCACGGAAATAAAGATGCTTCCCCTTTGAATAAGCCCATTGTATTTCTCTGAATTTTTTGGTATCTTAACTGTTTATATAAGTGAGTCTTGATACAGGAGATCAGGTTATTTGAAAATAAATAATAAAATAGACAGTAAATTCAGATTTGTCATAATCGCGGCGAAAAGAGCCAAGCAGCTATTGCATGGGGCCAAACCAAGGATAAAATCCAAATCCAAGAACCCGATCCGTATCGCCCAGAAAGAAGTGCGTGAGGGGCTCGTAGACTTTGAACTTGTGGAAGTCAAGAAAGAAGAAATTCTGAAACCAGCAAAGGAAGGTTTTATCGGAGAAGAAATAACTCAGACACCGGAGGGAATGGAAGAAAAAAAGTCTAAGAAGCCTAAAGATGAGAAAAAGAAACCTGCAAAGAAACCGACGGTAACGGAAAAAAAGAAGCCTCAGAAAAAGGCCGCGAAGAAATCAGAAAAGACGAAAAAAACTCAGAAGGGAACAACCCCGAAGAAGACTCAGAAGAAAAAGACTTAACTCTGGATATTTAAGGCGTCTCAGAAATTTCCCCCGTCTCTTTTTTTAGGAGCTGGATGTAGTCCAGTTTGATGAATTCCTTTTTTGGTATTCCCAGGGCATTTGTGAACCTAACGATCTGGTTTCTCTCTCCTTCGAGCTCCATGAAATTTCCGATTGATGTTTCATCCAGGCATATTTTTAGATGCTTTTGTCTGTAGACTGTCCTGAATTTCTGGTAGGTAAACACAGGAATAAGACCCAAAGACTTCAGGATTTTCCTGAGCTGCTTTTCGTTCTTCACCTCGGTTTCGTATTCTGTCCGGATTTTGAATTTCCTGGATTTTTTTGGCGGGCCTTTAAAAGTCAGAAAAGTTTTTTTTCCGACGGTGCGGACCCGGAGAGCCTGCCGCTTCTTGTACAGGTTCTGGGTGGGGAGATCGAAAAGGGTGTTTTCTTCGTAGTGACGGTCTTTTTCAAGCTTGACGTTGAGGTTTAAGATTTTGTCTTTGAGGGAATTCAGGTCGTCGATTCTGATTTTAACTTCTGTTTCGACCATCAATTCCCTTCAGCTTAGCCGTGAGTGGGGATTAGGTGCCCATCCATTTTATTTATTTCTTGTCAGGGTATATTCAGGCAAAAGGGTCAACGCTTCTCGATGGACGGATTCAGGGAATTGAGAAATAATCTCTCTGGATTTGGAGGAAAATTCCTCGGCTTTTTTGTATGTGTAATCCAGCGCTCCGTTGGATTGAATGATCTCAATAATTTCTTTCTGGTTATCTTTGGTCAAATTTCTTTCTTTCAGGATATTGGTGATGCGTTTTCGATTCGCCCCTCCGTCATTGTTCATGGTGTAGATCAAGGGGAGAGTGATACGCCCTTCGCTCAGATCTGAAAAAATCGGTTTGCCCAGGACTTCTTCATCTGCCGTGAAGTCGAGAAGGTCGTCGATGATTTGAAAAGACAACCCCAGGTTTGTGCCGTATTCCACAAAAGAATGTTTTTCTCCTTCT
This sequence comes from Candidatus Aminicenantota bacterium, assembly GCA_004378665.1. GTDB lineage: Bacteria > Acidobacteriota > Aminicenantia > Aminicenantales > Aminicenantaceae > SOIA01. The sequence continues at coordinate 1,190 of SOIA01000261.1, read as the reverse complement.
GACGCGTTTCCGAGGACGCCGCCAATCTGGCAGGCCGCAGAGAAAAGGGAAGCGGTCTTTTTTTCGATGATATCGAGATATTCTTCCTCGGCCAGGTCCAGATTTCTGCTCCAGCAGTATTCTTTCAGCTCTCCCTCGATCATCCTGGCCGAAACGCCGGTGAGGATTCCGATGATCTCTCTGTGTTTGCTCCGGAGGGAGTGGCCGAGAGCTTTGATATACAGATAATCTCCTAAGAGGACGGTGATGTTCGGACCCCATCGGGAGTGGATGGATTCCCTTCCTCTCCTCATCTCAGAATTATCGATGATGTCATCATGAATCAGGCTCGCGACATGAATGGTTTCGATCAAAGCGGACATGAAGATGTTCTCTTTGCCTTGGTACCCGAGTAGCTTGGAACAGAGCAGAAGGAGAGCGGGCCGAATTCTCTTGCCGCTGTTTTGGAAAAGATAGGAGCCTATTTCAGAGATGAGTCTGTTGGGAGATTCAGTGAAAAGCCTGAGCTCTTTCTCTACTTTTTCCAGGTCTTTCAGAATGCTGTGGTAAAGGTTATTCAAGCTCAGGTTGCTTTTGACCCGAGATTTCAAAGATTGTTTCGCTGTTTCTTTCATCGTCTGGCTGTTAGCTGTCATTGTCCTTTGGGGAACTCTGGATTCAATTTTTAAGAGATATCGTTGATGGATGTTCTTGATTCTCCTCCTTGAATCTCTGGTTTTTGTCTTAGTCAGGCTCGCGGCAATCCTTATCTTAGCACTCCGTTTTCTTTATTTCAAACTGAAAGAGCGTTTCGAAATTGCGGGTGGTTATCTCAGCCAATTCATTGAGAGAGATCTTTTTCAATTCAGCGAGGACTTTGGCTGTTTCTATCACGAATGACGGTTCGTTTCGTTTTATCCGGCCCCGAAAAGGAGACGGAACCAGAAATGGAGAGTCGGTTTCGATCATTATTTTATCCAGAGGTATCTTTTTAGCGACTTCTCTTAATTCCTCAGCCTTAGGAAAAGTGAGGATGCCGGAAAAGGACACATAAAAATTTTGATCCAGCATTCGCTTGGCTAGCTCCCAATCTTCAGTAAAACAGTGGAGAACCCCTCCTCCTGTGAACTGTTCTCCTTCCACGGCCTGGGCGGTTTTGATCCCTGAGTTTCGACTGTGGACGATGACAGGGAGGCCGATTTTTTTTGCTG
>SOIA01000003.1 GCA_004378665.1 Candidatus Aminicenantota bacterium | reverse complement strand
CAGAAGAAATAGCCATGTTTAATCTGGAAAAGGTGCACATAGCCGAACAGGCCAAGAAATATCCGGGGCAGCTTTCAGGCGGTCAACAGCAGCGTGTGGCCATTGCCCGCAGTCTCTGTATGAATCCAAAGATCATGCTATTTGATGAACCCACATCTGCTCTTGATCCGGAAATGATCAAGGAAGTACTGGATGCCATGATCGAATTAGCTCAAGAAGGTATGACCATGATAGTCATCAGTCACGAAATGGGCTTTGCCAAGAGCGTAGCCCACCAGGTTCTTTTCATGGACTTTGGTAAAATAGTGGAAGGAAACACGCCTCAGGAGTTCTTTGAAAACCCTCAGCATGAACGGACCAAACTCTTTCTCAGCCAGATTTTGGATTAGCAATAATGCTATTCCAGATCTCTTCAGGTGGAGATAAAACAATTCCATTGACATCAATTGAAAGCCCTTTTGCTTCCGATTGATACTTATGGGTTGTTTGATTTATCTGACCCATCAATTTTTCAATTTTCATATCACTTAAAGTCTCGAGGATTTTGAGATCATCTTCAGCCTGCTGATAAAGAAATGCCAACTCTTCACTGGCAATATCAAGGTATTGAACCTTCTCATTTAGCCTGGAGATATAAACAAGAATTTTCTGAATGAGTTTGATGTTATAGTCAATACGTGGGTTGCGAATTGCCTCCTGACAGGAGGTTATTCTCAACTTTCTCTTTTCTCCTTTAATTTCTTCTTTCAGGTCTACCATCGTCTGACTGAGTTGTTTAATCAGCTTTGATGCCTGTGCTTGTCGTTGAATGACTTTATCGCGTAGTGATGAGATCTCCGCCATCTTATTGGTGAGATCAGATAACTTAAAGTTGTTCGCTAATATGTTACCTGGAAGCAGAAGTAGAATTATGAAAAATAATCCCCAGATACGGTTTTTTTGTCTAAGTTTGATATCCGCCTTCACGCTGTTTTTTCCTTGATTCATTTTCTGTGCCTGCCCGCTAAATGTACTTTTTTTCCTGATTCTTCCCAGTGAGATATGCCTTTCAAACTAACAAGCTCAAGCTCCTCTCCCTGCCATTGAGATAAGTATTCTACCACCTCAGGAGACACTTCTTTAAGTCCATTGAGAGAAAGCCTGTTGCCTTTCCATTGAGACAGATGCTTTGCTGCCTCAGGAGAGAGTTCAGAGAGTCCATTAAGCGATAACCATTTGCCTTTCCATTTTGACAGATATTTTGCCTCCTCAGGAGAAAATTTAGTGAGTTTGCCAAGAAAAAGGTCTTTACCTTGCCATTCAGATAAGTACTTTGCTGACTTAAGAGAGAGTGCTGTGAGTTCGTGTTTTCTATCAAAGTTTCCATCGCAGATTTCCTGCCAGATTTCGCGATTTGTTATCTCTTCCTTTGAAAGATAGGCTTTTTGTAGATCGGATTTACTTATTTTCCCCCAAATTGATTCCAGTGACTGGGGCCTGGCATCTTTCGTGTTCAAGGTAAGCTTGTCAGCATCATGAATATGCTGTTGTATGATTGTGTCTATTCGTTTTACCAACTTGTCCGAATTCATACCTTTGATGACATTTACCATAAGCATGTCGATTTCGATCTGGCGCTTAAGATAAAGCAGTTCTTCAGTGTTTAGAACAAGCTGCTCACGGAGTCGATCAAGCTCTGCAATATAGATCTGACGGCGTTGAATCATACGAAGATACAGCTCAACGCGTTTCTCTTTTTGGGCATCTTGATAAGTAGCCAGGCCTTTACCACGTTTCTCTTTCAAAATTTCATTTTCAGCTTCATCTATGCCTTTTTTGTATTGTTGCTTGAGATTGGCAATAGCTTTTTGCTTATTTTGCAGTGATTTTATCAAATCAACAACTTTGCTCAGCTCCTGATCTGTCAGGCTGAAATGTTCACGTCCAAATCTTTTTTTCTGAAATAAGGTTTCGGATTTAAAAGCCTGGGCAGGAGAGGGGGATGCCTGTACCTTATCAGGTTCGGATTCATGCTTTTTAGAATAGATGAACAAAGCGAATAACACGGAAATTATTAGCAATGCCGAAATAATTCCTGTTACAAAAGGCCCAATTCTTCTACGCCTTTTTGTGCCCTCCTCACCCTCATAATTTTCCTCAATATCAGTCTCATCTTCAACTTCTGGAATTTTTTCCTGATCCTTAATTTTTACTTCCTGGTCTTTGTCTTCAGGAAGCATGGCTGTGTTAAGTGTGGTTTCTTTTTCTTCATCCGCTTTTTGTTCTTCAGCTACTGCGACTTTTTCTTGATCCTCAGTTTTTATTCCCTCATCTTCATCCTCAGTAAGCCCGGTTATCTCCGGTGAAATGTCTTCTCCCTCACGGATATTTGTGTCTTCACTTTCAGTGATTTCGTCTATCTCTCCTGTTAGAGCCCCTTCATTTTGATTTTTTCCTTGAGCTTCCCTCTCATCGTCAAGATCCTTAATATGTTTTTGCGTAGAGGCTTGACCGTTTTCATTTTTTGTATTCATTTTCGTGGTCCTTTTTTACCTAATGCCCATTTAAAAATATCTCAAATTCTCTCCCCTTGCCTGTGACTATCCTCTCAGCCGATCCGAAGGGGGAGGGAAGGGCACTGCACCACTGCATTCTAAAAGCAGGAATCATGCCGGAATTGCGCAGCGGATTAATTGATTATAATTTCAGGTAGTTGAGGTTTTTTTGAGCGGGATCAGGATATGAAGGTATAGAGGAATTCGATTCTGAATTCGTCCATGTGTCAAATTTTTGACCCCTAAC
>SOIA01000273.1 GCA_004378665.1 Candidatus Aminicenantota bacterium | reverse complement strand
TGAAGACCGGATGAGGGAATTCGAAAGAGTCATCACGCTTCAACTCATCGACTCCCAGTGGAAAGACCACCTGCTCGCGATGGACCATCTCAAGGAAGGGATAGGCCTCCGCGGATACGGCCAGAGAGATCCCCTGATTGAATACAAAAAAGAAAGCTATGACATGTTCCAGGCGATGATGGACAGGATCGAAGAAGAAACCATTCGCTATCTTTTCCTTCTCCAGCCCGTTAAGGAAGAAGAAGTTCCGGAAAGAAAAGAACAGCCCCTTTACTACCAGCGTCCACAAGGCTCTGCCTCACCAAGAGTCAAGAAAGCCAGGTCCATGATACCCAAAAAGAGAAAAAAGAAAAAAAAGAAAAGATAAGGTGGCTAAAATGACAGATCAAAAAATAAAAGTGGGATTGACTTTTGACGATGTGATCGTTCTGCCCGCTAAATCCGATGTGATTCCCGCTCAGGCAGATGTCTCGACACAATTCAGCCGGAATATCGGCCTCAGCATCCCCCTCATCAGCTCGGCCATGGATACTGTCTCAGAATCAAAAATGGCCATTGCCCTGGCTCAACAGGGCGGAATAGGAATCATTCACAGGAACATGCCCATAGACAAACAGGCTGAAGAAGTGGACAAGGTCAAGCGCCATGAGAGTGGCATGATCGTTGATCCGATCACGATGAAACCGCAGAACAAGATCTTTGAAGCTCAGGAAGTCATGAAAAGGTACAAAATCTCAGGACTTCCGATTACGGACGACAAAAATAAACTGGTCGGGATACTCACCAACCGGGACATCCGGTTTGAAACGCGCCTCAACCTGACTATAGAAAAAGCGATGACCAAGGATTTGATCACCGTGCCGTTGGGCACATCTCTTGAAGAAGCGGAAAAACTCTTTCACAAGCACAAGATCGAAAAAATCCTGATGGTAGATGAGAAACACCACTTGAAAGGATTGATCACCTATAAGGATATCCTCAAAAGAATCCAGTATCCTCGGGCGGCCAAGGACGACTTCGGCCGTTTAAGGGTCGGGGCTGCCATCGGCGTGGGAGAGGAAACCCTGGACAGAGTGAAAGCTTTAGTCGATGCCAAGCTCGATGTTCTGGTCATCGATACAGCCCACGGCCATTCCCAGAGAGTCCTGGACACAGTGAAAATGCTGAAAAAGGAATTTCCCGAACAAGAACTCATAGCCGGGAACATCGGGACAACAGAAGCCGCCAAAGATCTTGTCGAGTTAGGAGTGGACGCCGTGAAGGTCGGCGTCGGACCGGGTTCGATCTGCACAACCCGGGTCGTCACCGGTGCCGGAATCCCCCAGATCACAGCCATTGCCGACGTGTTCAACGTCACCAAATCCGCAGGAGTTCCTCTTATCGCAGATGGAGGGGTCAAGTATTCCGGAGACATCACCAAAGCCATCGTGGCCGGCGCCAGCTCTGTCATGCTCGGAAACATCCTCGCAGGAACAGAAGAATCACCCGGTGAAGTGATCATCTATCAGGGCCGTTCCTACAAGACCTATCGAGGTATGGGTTCGATAGAAGCCATGAAACAGGGCAGTCGGGACAGGTATTTCCAGGATACCCTCACGAGCGATGATAAAATCGCTCCTGAAGGAATCGAAGGCCGGGTTCCGTACAAAGGAAGTGTGGCCCACATCATTCAAATGATGGTGGAGGGGCTCAAAGCGGGAATGGGGTACGCCGGGTGCAAAACCATCCCGGAACTCCAGAAGAAAGCCAAATTCATCAAAATATCAGCCGCAGGAGTCAGAGAAAGTCACGTCCATGACGTGATCATCACCAAAGAGGCTCCCAACTACCGTCTGGATTAATAAAAAATAAATAATTTTAACTTCCATATCATCAAGACACTTCATCTCATCTTTTGAGATAATCAATGGCTTCGAGGAGGAAAGTTTGATGTCTTTCTTCATGTTTAAATCCATTCTCGCTGTATTCTTCCTGTTGGCAGGAATCATCGCTTTATTCAGCATGCTCACGTTGATGGGTAAGACTGAGAGGAAGGCCGACGCGAAACTCTTGAGGAGACTGCACAAGGGCTCGGGTTTTGTTTTTGCAGCCCTGCTTCTAGTTATCAGTTATTTCTGCGTGAAGTACTGGGCGTCGGCAGGAGACCAGATCTCGACCAGAGCTGTTTTCCATGGAGTCCTGGCTTTTGCCGTTATCATTGTCTTTGTTTTAAAGCTATTGATAGTGCGATTCTACAAACAATTCCTCAAGTTTGTCCCTGTCATGGGGTTGACAGTCTTTGCTCTGAGTTTCATCGTCTTTAAGACATCCGCAGGGTACTTCTTCTTGAGAACTTTTTGTGCGCATTCCGAGTCATCTGAAATTTCCACTCCTTCTCCTCCAGTCCTAAAGGGCAAGATAGACAATGGCGCAGCTCTCTTCAGCAGCAAATGCGCTTCCTGTCACAGCACGGACAGAGAAGAATCCCAGGGTGCACCTGGTTTGAAAAACATACTGAAAAAGGAAAAACTCCCCGCCAGCCAACGTCCGGCCACTGTCGAGACTATCCTGCTCCAGCTGAAAAAGCCTTTTCGCGTCATGCCAGCTTTCCCCTCTCTTTCTGAACAAGAATTGGCGGACCTTCTGGCCTACTTGAAGACTCTTTGAAATATTGAGGTCAGGCTCGTAAGCATCCCTATTTCCGTGATAAAGAAAAAGTCAGGCAAACTGATTCATCAGCCCGTGTATTTTCACCAGCGAGGAAAATCCACTTATTCCTCGGCTCGCTCTCCTCTTCGAGGAACCATG
>SOIA01000009.1 GCA_004378665.1 Candidatus Aminicenantota bacterium | reverse complement strand
GGAGAGATATCTTTTCTTATTTCCCATAATGTCTTCTTTATATCAAAGAATGTCACGAGGGACAAGAAAGAGAGAAAACCGGCAGCGACATTCTATTTCCTTTCAGGGGCCATCTCGTGTATGGTACGGAGGAAATTCATCCATTCCATGAAACGATTTATTCAGAGTCGTCTATCTCGAATAAACATCCTGTTTTAAGGAACATGACTTTTGTCTAATGAAAATAGCTTATTTTTTTTATATACTGTACACATGAAGAGCAAAGTTTTCCGTTCAAATAAAGAGAGTTAGCTTCTGGTAAACCGCAAATGTTGTCAGCCATATGGCGCTTTTTAAAGCAACCAAATCCAATAGACATTAATCCCGGGAAAGATTTAAAAATTTCATTTCTGGTTGGCCTGTTTGTTTTTCTCTTTCTGATGATTTTTCAACCTTTCGGTTTGAGCCAGATCGAGCCAAGGTTGAGGTGCTTGCTTATCGCCGGATTTGGAGTTGTGTGTTTCCTGGTTCTTCTATTCGACTTGCTGTTTATCCCAAGGGTGTTGAAGAAAGTCTTCAACGAAGAGACCTGGACGGTTTATAAACGGATTCTCTGGCATTTATGGATTATTTTCTCTATCGGTCTCGGGAATTACTTGTTTGCCTGTCTGTTTAATGTCTTTTTTGATTTTTATAGATTGGGATTCGATCTATTCCTCGGCTTTCAGTTGATCACTTTTCTCATTGCACTGTTTCCGATTTTCTTTTTTGACATCTTGAATCAAAACTACCTGCTCAAGAAAAATCTCAAGACTGCTCAAAAGATATCCGCCAGACTCCAGAATTCAGAGCCGTTCCCAGTGGATTTATCAGGTTTTGATCAAAAGATCGTCTTTCTATCGGAAAACGAAAGAGAAAGATACGAATTTCAAGCCAGTCATCTTCTCTGTATCTCATCTGAAGGGAATTACGTAGAGGTTTATGCTCAGGATGAAAAGATGAAGAATGTGCTGATCCGGAACAGCTTGAAAAGAATTGAGGATCGGTTGAGGAACTATCCCTTTCTCTTCAGATGTCACCGGGCCTACATCGTAAACATAAAGAAGATCACAAAAGCCACAGGAAACGCACAGGGATTTAAATTGACGTTGGAAGGTCTGGAAAAGAGAATCCCGGTCTCTCGCGGTTACACAAAACAGTTCAAAGAACGGCTGGGAATTTCCTGAGATTTTCAGCTAAAAACTCTTATCTTAACATCACGAATCGGGTGATTTCGGCCGGGAACCTTGCATCTCATCCCAAATTCTTGCATCCTATCCCAATTTTATTTCCCCGGTCCAATAAATGAAGTAGATTGAAATTGAAAGCGAATTCTCTGATGAAAGGAGAGAGAAAATGAAGAAATTCAGCATAGTTCTTTGGGTATTGGCGTTTTTACTCGTCCTGTTTTTTTGCGGGACACTCCCATGTTTTTCCTGTTCGACGTTCGTTCTCAAGTGCGGCAACCATTTGATATTTGGTAGAAACTGGGATCATTATTCGAGTAAAGGATTGATGATTGTCAATAAGAGGAATATCGCCAAGACGGCATTGCTGGCACCTCCTGAGAAATCTGCCAGGTGGATTTCCAAGTACGGCAGTCTGACCTTCAACCAGATCGGGAAGGAATTCCCCTACGGCGGGATGAACGAAAAGGGGCTTGTGGTGGAAATGATGTGGCTTGAAGATACGAAGTATCCGGAGCCTGATGAGCGGCCTGCCCTGATGGAAGTGCAGTGGATTCAGTACCAGCTTGATAATTTCTCCACAGTCGAAGAAGTTATCAATAGTCAATCCCGGATAAGGATTTCTCAAAGCATGAGCAAGCTGCATTATCTGGTCTGTGACCGGTCAGGGAACGCGGCCACCGTCGAGTTTATAGATGGAAAATGTGTTACCCACACAGGTGAGGACCTCCCTGTTGCAGCGTTGACCAATGATACCTATGACTCATGTCTGGAGCTCTTGCAGGCATATAAAGATTTTGACTGGGAGAAAAAAATCGACCACACCACACTGCGCTCAAGGGACCGTTTCATCAAAATTGCCAGACGGATAGAGGATTTTCAATCGGAGAATATCCAGCCTGTTGTGGATTACGCATTCGACATCCTGACTTCTGTCGGAGCCGGGAAAGTGGGCCAACACTGTACAGCCTGGAGTGTTGTTTATGATGTCAAGAATCTTCAGATCTATTTCAAGACTTTTGAGAACAGGCGTATTCGAGTCGTCAAGTTGAGTGATTTTGATTTCTCGTGTGACACACCTTCCAGTGTCCTGGACCTCAATCAAGATTTGGAGGGAGATGTCTCAGGGGATTTTTTTGAGTACACCAGCATGATCAACAGAATATTGATCGAGACCGTTTTCGGTATTTATGAAGAAGTCGGTTTCCTCCCAGAAATTTCAGAGTTCCAAATCACTTTCCTTGCCAATTATCCTGAGACGCTGAAATGCAATAAATAGAGATTACCGAACATCACCAGTCATTCCTTAGATTCTGGACAGGTTGACCTGGCGTTCCTGAATTGGGAGTGCGAAGATAAGGCCTCCTGTGTAAAAGAACCAATTATTTGCTAACTAATTCTTCCAGCTTTACAAAATACCTGTTATCGACGGCCTTTTGGATGCGTATTTCAAGGCGTATTTTAATAGGGCACTGCATCGCCGGAATTCAAAGAGAGATAGTGTTTAAGCGGTTTCTATCGAGCTCAGGCTAACGTCAATTGGGCGTGCGCAATATTCAGTAATCCTTGAATCGGAACTCCGTAGGGAC
>SOIA01000015.1 GCA_004378665.1 Candidatus Aminicenantota bacterium | reverse complement strand
CTGCGGAGAACATCCAGAGAATCGAAGCCAAAGCGATCAAGAAAATGGAAGAGGAAAAAAATCTCACGGATGTTCTCAATTTCTTCGACCACTACTCAAAAATAAGCAAAAAAAAGGACAGCCGTCTCATCTTCACTGTTTAAACCAGTGGGGTCAGGCTTTGATAACTTTGATAAATCTGAAATCTCGAGATGCCCGGTGAAAAACAATGGCTCTTATTGCTGACGTTCTGATCAATAAATTATCAAAGTTATCAAAGCCTGACCCCGATGAGTTTACTTGTTGTATTTTTCGAGCCAGGAGGCGTGTTCGGCCTTGGCCTTATCGCGAAGCTTCGGGTCCAACAGCAGTCTTAATCCCGCCGCCGCCATGACTTTTGCTGTCAAAATCAAAGACTTGTGCCCTGCCTCGCTTATGGTGATATCCGCGTTTTCCTGAGAGTGCCCCGCCACATCCGGAATGCCTTCAGTTCCAATGCTGACGTGAGCTCCGGGCACCACCAGTGTGGCAAACCCGGTCTCCTCCCAGTGTCTGGGGACAGCTCTTTTTCCGATGTCTACTCCTTTATATTCAACACCATACTGGAACACGATATCATTGAGAATTCCCACTGCGATTCCCGGCTGGTATTCGCCGTAGTGGTCGATATCAACAGTGGTTTCAGTCGCAAGGGCTGCGGCCTTGGCCATGTTATCCAGAGCCTCGACCTTTTTCTCGATCATCTCCCTGGCCTTCTTCGGGCTTACTGCTCCTACAGGAGTCTCATCCATCAGGTGTCTGATCCACATAAGTGCAGAGGCTTCCTGAGGCACGATATTCGGAGCTTGTCCCCCGTCGGAGACGATTCCGTGGAACCTGAACTGAGGTTCGGAATGCTCTCTCATCATATCCACCGCGTAGAAAAGAAGGAGGACTGCGTCCAGAGCGCTTCTCCCCTGCCAGGGTTGCTGCGCATGAGCGGATTTTCCGTGGAACGTGTATTTCATCTGCCGGATGTGCCGGGCCGAGAATCCTCCTGGAAATCGGAGCGTCTCGCGGGCCGTGCCGTGACTCCTGAACATGAAATCGATGTCATCCAGATAGCCAGCTTGGGCCATGGCTGCTTTTGCCGGAGGACCGACCTCTTCTGCTGGCGCTCCGATGACCCAAACGCTCCCGGGGATCTTATTCTTTTCCATGATCTTTGCCAGAGCGATCGCAGCACCGATTCCTGTCGGTCCTTGCATATTGTGCTGGCAGCCATGGAACGGCGGATCTCCCCGCAACGCATCGTATTCAACCGTTACGCCGATTATCGGATGCTCTGATTTTCCTTTGTATTTCGCCTTAAAAGCTGTCGGCATACCCGGAGGACCCGAATAATCAACCGGAAATCCTCCGACTACTTTCAACTTATCGAAGTTGTCCGGCAGGCCGGGCACACCCATCTCCACTTCAAAGCCGTTCTTCTCCAGCTCGTTGGTCAGCATCTTGGCCGCTTCAAATTCCAGGAATCCGGGTTCAGGATTGTGGTACATCCAGTCGTTCATCTCGATCATGCGGGCGCTCAAAGCGTCTATTTCCTCATCCAGCGCCTTTCTCAATGCCACAATCTTTTTGTTTTCCTTGGGAATGACCTGCGGTTTCTCCTTTGAAAGAACAGGAAGCAGAGTGAATGAAATCAGGAAGACGAACAGATACGGAAATACAATTATCCATTTTTTTCTTTGAAACATTATTACCTCCTTTATTTTGAGATAGGACAGAATCACTTTGTTCAATTCCTTGAACAGAACTCAATCAGGTCTTCACAAAAGACTCAAATAAATTCTTGAGCTCAGTCTATTTCTTAATCAGCTCCAATGCCTTTTCGATCGCTTTATCCAGCTGTGGGTCCTGATTCTGAAGGTCATGGTTCAAGTCATTGATGACAAAAATATCCGGCTTCACGCCACCGCTGGTCTCCAGGTCCTTCCCATCCAGAGTGTAACAGCCCCAGAATGGAAGGCGGAAATATCCGCCGTTCATCAATCCCCTACCTGTAGTGAAGATCAACCATCCGTAAGTTGTGTTCCCGATGATCGGTCCTCTCTTCATTGTTTTAAATCCGTTGGCGGTCATCTCGCCGTCGCTGAGGGTGATTTCATTAGTCAGGAGAACGACTGGTTTATCGGTGACTCCGAACGTCGATTGGGACGTCTCGGAAAGTCCCCGAATGCGCCACTTGGCATAGACCGGCTTGGTTAAAGCCAGGAGCACACGGTCATGCACATTGCCCCCAAAATTGTATCTCAGATCAAGTATCAGCCCATTCCTGGGCACAGCATCCCGCTCCAGCTCTTTGAGAAACCTGTTCAGGTCGCCTCGTCCCATGGCCCGCATGTAGATATACGCCACCTTGTCGCCTGTTTTCTGTTTAACGATCTCCCGCCGGCTCACGATCCACTCTTCCAGTCTCAGCCGGTTTTCAGCTCTGGAAGAAATGGGTTCGAGAGAGACATCGATGTTCTTTTTCAGCTTCTGGCTCTTAAACGTGAGGGTCATCCGCTTCTCGAGCATACCGTTGAAACACGTCCATATATTTTTCTTCGGATCGACGGTTTTTCCGTTCACGGCCACGAGCTCATCTCCCACAACCACACTCCCTTTCTGGTCATATAATGGGCCGTTCTTGATGATCCGTTTCAGAGTAATCTTCTTATTCGTGAATTCCCACACAGCTCCCACATGAGCGCTCGGCTCTTCAGTTCTCCTGCTTCTCGGACCGCTAATCCCTGTATGAGAAGAGTTTAAGTGTCCGATCATCTCGTTGGCATAGTCATAA
>SOIA01000260.1 GCA_004378665.1 Candidatus Aminicenantota bacterium | reverse complement strand
TTCCCCAGGTGCTTCCAGCCGTTTAATTCACGGGCATTAATCACTGGCTTCTTCATTAAAAGAGTCATATCCGATTCAAAGTCTTGAGTCAGACTGTCCTCAGAAAAAATCGATAGAAGGTGTCTTTATGGGGGCATTCCCATGCGTTTATTGACAATCCTCCTGGTTTATTTTAGAATTCTTGCGGATTATACTATGTCTGAGAAAAAAATCCTGATTGTGGACTTTGATATAAAGAGCCTGGAATCTCTGTCTGAACTCTTTGAAAATCATAACGTTGAGATTATTAAAGCGAGAGATGGGGTCTCGGCTTATGAAAAATTTCAGTCTGAAAAGCCGGATCTGGTGATCCTTGAGGCAATGCTGCCCAAGCTTCATGGTTTCGACCTGACTCAAAAAATTGTCAAAGAGAGCAAAGGAAATGTTCCTGTGATCATTGTTACCGGGGTGTATAAGGGGCATCAGTACAGGAATGAAGCGTTGCGCAACTTCGGCGCTTCGGGTTATTTTGAGAAACCTTTGGATAAGAAGAAATTGTTGAGTGAAGTCATGAATTACATCCAGGATGAAACTGATGTGGAAGAAGATATCCCAGAACTCCCTGATCTTCCAGAAGCAGAGTCCGTGATACAGGGTCTGGCCCAGAGACTTAGGAAAAAGCCTCCTTCAGATAAAAAAGATTAATTTTCAGAGAAGATTATTCAATTTTGAGTAGAGAATCATGGATTACTTATGGACGCGATGCAATAACTGCCGCAGGATTCTGTATAAACAGGATATTGTGAGTAACAATTTCGTCTGTCCTGCCTGCAATTTTCACTTCAGGCTAACAGCCATAGAACGACTGAGCATACTCTTCGATGAGGGGAAATATACGCTCATCGACCAGGACATCTCTCCTGAAGATCCGCTTCAGTTCGTGGACAACAAGAAATACTCCAAGAGGCTTGAAGAGAACAGGAAGAAGACTTCCCTCAAAGATGCTGTGTTGAATGCCCGGGGAAAAATGGGCGGGCTGGATGTGGTCATTGCCGCGCTGGACTTTAATTTTATGGGAGGGAGCATGGGTTCAGTTGTCGGCGAAAAAATCACCAGAGCGGCGGAGCTCGCCCTTAAAGAACGCTTGCCTTTGATCATTGTTTCCTGCTCTGGGGGAGCAAGAATGCAGGAGGGCGTGCTGTCTTTGATGCAGCTTATGAAAACCAGCTCTGCGGTTGCCCTCCTGGACGAGGCCGGCCTCCCGTACATTTCTGTGCTTGTTGACCCGACGACGGGCGGTGTGACTGCAAGCTTTGCCATGCTGGGCGACATCAATATCGCTGAGCCGAATGCACTCATCGGGTTTGCAGGCCCCCGAGTCATCGAACAAACCATAAAAGAGAAACTGCCCAAAGGTTTCCAACGATCGGAATTTCTTCTCCAGCATGGGATGCTCGATAGTGTGGTTGATAGAAAAAACCTGCGCTCTTATCTGATAAGAGCATTACGCCTCTTCCTCAACCGTCCTGCATGAAATACGAACAATGCCTGAAATATCTTGAAAAGATCCAGAATTTAGGCATTAAGTTCGGCCTGGATAACGTCAGGACGATTCTTTCCTCCTTTAAAAATCCTCACCAGAAATACCCTTCTGTATTGGTCGCTGGCACCAACGGCAAAGGCTCCGTCTGTGCCATGCTCACTCAGATTTTGATCCACCATGACTTGCGACCCGGTCTCTTCACATCTCCCCATCTGGTCAAGCCTGAAGAGAGGATCCGGATCGGGAATCGGTTGATTCCCTCCCGTGACTTTTGCAGGATACTGACAGCACTCAAGGCCAGAATCGAGGAATTGATTGCCTCGAAGAAATTACTGACTCCTCCCACCTATTTCGAGCTTCTCACTTGCCTGGCGTTGGTTTATTTCGAGGAACAGAAGGCAGACATCGCTGTGTTGGAAGTGGGCATGGGGGGAAGATTTGATGCCACCAACGTGGTGAAGCCGTGCGTGTCGGTTATCACCACGATCTCTGGAGAGCATCAGAAATTTTTAGGAGAAAGCCTGAACCAGATCGCCCGTGAAAAGGCCGGGATCGTGAAACCGGGTGTTCCCGTGGTCTGCGGAGTTGAAGAGGCCGGAGCTTATCAGACAATAAAGAAAAGAGCGGAAGAGCTCAAAGCTCCCTTCTATGGAGTTTTCCACAGGAAGGATAATTTTTCCGTTCGTAAGACAAAAACAGAATACTCTTTTATCTATCGGTCGGACGAAGAAAGATACGTGTTTTCACCCTCCCTTCAAGGAGAACACCAGGGAAGAAACGCGGCTGTGGCCATCGCGGCTTGCGAGCAGCTTTCGACAGGATGGAAAAGGCTGGAAAAGGATAAGATTATCGAAGGAATTGAGGAAACCAGCTGGGAGGGCCGCCTGGAGGTGGTTTCTCGAGAGCCGCTCGTCATTCTTGATGGGGCACATAACGTTGAAGGGGCTCTGGCTCTCAAAAAGTATATCGAGGACAGTCTTCCCTCTCCCTTGATTTTTCTTTTTGCTGTGATGCGGGATAAGGAGATCGAGAAAATCGCAGATATTCTCTTTCCTCAGGCAGAAAAAGTCATCCTCACCCGGTTCCCGTATTTCAAAGCGGCCTCACCTGATGATATCGAAACGAAAACTCCTGGATATCAGGATAGGATTATCAAAGAGCCGGATCCTAGAAAAGCCTTGAAGCTGGCTGTCCGCAGGGCCGGACCTGATGGTTGTGTGGTGGCCGCTGGATCTCTCTTTCTTGTCGGTGAAATAAAAAAAATAATTGAATAATTATGGGGA
>SOIA01000048.1 GCA_004378665.1 Candidatus Aminicenantota bacterium | reverse complement strand
GCGGCACAACCGTCGAATAAACCATATCCACCACCTCTAAGCACCAGTTCTTCAATCAATTCAATGATCAAGCGAGCACCGGTCGGGCCCTGAGGATGGCCCCATATCAGGGAACTGCCATAGTTATTCATGTCTTCTAATTTGACTCCCATCTCCCTGGAAAAATAGATATCATTGACAGCAAAAGGATTATGTGTCTTGATCGCCTTAACATCCTTGATTCCTATCCCCGCAATTGTCAGTGCTTTTTTTGCTGCGGGTACGATAGCCATTGCCATAAAACCTCTCTTTGCTCTTGCCTCAGCGTATGAAATAACCTGTATCTCCACATTTGGGTCACGGCTCAATTCACGCGCCTTTTCCCTGGTGGATACGATTATGCTCGCGTTTCCATCAGCGGGGTAGGTTTGAGTTCCGAAGGTAACAGTCCCGTTGGGAAGTACGGGTCTCAGCCTTGCTAAGGCGTCAGCAGTTGTCGGAAAAACTCCTTCATCACCAGTCACAGTCGATATCACTTTTCGTCCAGCTGGGTCTCTGACATCAAGGGGAACAACCATGAAGCGGTTAAGGAATGCACCATTATCTTTAAGAGCGTCCTGGTATTGATTGTACCGAATAAGAGTGACATCATCTTGTTCTTCTTTCGATATACCAACCTCCTTGGCGACATTTTCTGCGGTCTCAACCATTGCATTTTTTGCATACGGATCATAACCGAAATTGTCCCACACCCAATCTTCTTTATCTCCTGTCCCTCCTGTGCCCAGCGGATTCGGGTAATAGATATGCGGTCCGTTACTTGTCCGGTCGCAGGTCACGATGAGAATAGTCCCATTCATGCCAAGCTCTATCTCCTCAGAAGCCGCGGCCACACATTTCGCCGAGGTCGCACACGCCTGACTAATTGTCGGTCCTGTCAGTCCTGGTGCTCCAATCATACCAGCTATCCATGGGACCCCATAGAAACTGCTTTTCTGGGGAATCGTGATGCCCAGGATTATGCCATCGAATATTTTTGGCTGGATTCCTCGTGCTGGCAACGCTCCCTTACAAATCTCAGTGGCAAATTCCATTGAATGGAGATGGGCAAAATTACCTTGCCAGCGGCTAAACGGAGTGCTCCAGTAGGCATCGTATGGAATAAATGCTTTTTTAAAAGTCATTTTTTGCCTCCAGCTTTTAGGAATTTTTGTCGATAACGAGAAATTTTAGTTCTATTTTTGGATTATGCATGTGCAAACTCAGCATTCCTCTTCGGACCGTATTTCATGAAATTCTCCATCCCGATTCTCATATCTTTAGTCCTCACACACTCACCGAACGTTTTGGCTTCGTGTTTGAGCCCCTCTTCAAGAGTCATTTGTGCTCCCTCAAGGATTGCTTTCTTGAGAATTTCGTCTGTCTTGCGAGAAAGATGTCCTATGTCAACCTCAGGAAGAGATTCGGGAATCTCCATCGGCTCTCTTTTCATAGGCGGAACCTTTGCTTTTCCTGAAATCACTTTCTTGGCAAAGGCGATGCCCGCCTCTTTGATATCTCCCTTTACCTCTTCCTGTATCAATCCTATCTTTAACGCCTCTGATGAAGAGATAGGATTTCCAGTCCGAAGGATGGGCCACGCATTCAAGAGCCCCACAATTCGAGGAAACCTTTGGCTTCCTCCATATCCTGGAATTATTCCGAGTTTGGGCTCGGGCTGTCCAGCTAAAATCTTCAGTCCTTTTTTTGCGATCCTTGCCGTACAGGACATAGCTAACTCATTCCCGCCTCCGAATGCAAGACCGTTCATTGCGCAGATAACAGGTTTACCGAGATTCTCAATCAGGCTTAATGTCTCCTGACCGCTCAAGGCCAAAGCTTCTCCTTCTTCAGGGGTTCTGATTCGAGCTAAAACATTGACATCCGCCCCTGAAACAAAAGCTTTGACACCAAAACCAGTCAGAACAGCACCTTTCATCTTGCTGTCTTTTTTAATTCCTGAAAAAATGGTCTCAAGCTGTTTCAAGACGATAGGATTAAGGGCATTCAAAGTCTTAGGCCTTCGAATCGTGACAACAGCCACGTCATCCTTATCTTCCCTAAAAACAAAAGGTATATCCCAAGGTTTTCCCGATCGAGCCTGCTCGACGAGGACTTTGGGGACAGGGAATTCTGGCCATTCTTTCGCATAAGCTTCGACAAGTCCAAGAGCTTTATCCACACCAATTTTGTTCATCATCTGAAAAGGCGGACTCATGACAAGGGCATTCTCTACTGCCATCTCTAAATCTGCGATGTTAGAGATTCCAGAGTCAAGTATTTCACACACGAGTCCAAAGATAGCCCCTTTAAGCAGGTTAGACACCATCTCAAAATCATTCTCATTATAGCCAACAGCTTCACCTATCATAGGAGTATCCCATGGTCTTCCGATCGAGATTTGGCTGTCTAGAATTTTGGGGCAGTGAAACCACGAATTGATTTTTTCATGCATCTGAGTGAGGCCGTGCTGGGTTATCGGGTTTCCTCCTGTCAGATTCATCGCAGTGAAAGGACCGACTCCGAGGCTCAATGCCCTTTGGGCCATCGCATCAATCTGTTTAACTGTTCCTATTCCCTTCTCCACCAAAAGGGCGGAAGCCAAGAAAAGCCCCTCAAAGATAGGATCCATCGCGTATCCGTATCGACTCTTGACTCTGATTGGCGCCTTACCAATCTGTTCATAGAATTTCATTAAAAAGTCTGTTATCTCAGACGCGGTATCTTTTCCTGGGACGATTTCGACGATAATACTTCGCTCAGCAGGGAAAAAGTAATGGATGACCAGACATCTCTCTTTATTCTTGG
>SOIA01000229.1 GCA_004378665.1 Candidatus Aminicenantota bacterium | reverse complement strand
AAATAGAGGTATTTCTATCATAAATGCATTTCCAATTCAACGCTCAGGATGTTGGAACAGTTGTGTCATTGTATGATGTGCAGCCACGAGGCATTCTTGCCCGTTTGTCATTGACACCATGTTCTGACCATCCAAAGCGTCAGATATCAAAATGAGAGATTTTCATTCAGGGGGGATTGTATTCAAAACGTGGATATCTTCAAATTAAAAAATTCCCAAGGCAGGATTCTCACAGGAATGAATAGAAATAATCAGTATTGAGATAAGATTTAAACAGATGTTGACTGCAATCGTCTTTCGCTGACTTTAGATTTATTTTCTAAAATAACCGCCAATTTCTTCGAGCTTTCCGAATCTGTTCTTGCAGATGAATTTTGCCGCTTTTTCCTCTTCTCCATCATCCTGTTCATATATGATAATCTTGGTAAGGAGTCCCTTTTCGATTAAATATTCTTTGGCCTTGAGGCTTGCTTCTTCCAGGGAATAGGTTTCGTCGTCATAAAAGACGGGTAAATTGGCTACTTCGTTGTAGCCACGGAGGAAAAATTTCTTTTCCATCCTTGCCTCCTCTTCCGAGTTCAGCAACCCTGGCATTCCTTTCACCCATAAAATTAGTCGGTTTCTCATCACGAAAATTGAGTTTTATATTCTGTTTCAGATGTTCATCAAGAGGAAAGACTTGACATCACCCCCGCAGTTAAGATAATTTCACTTGAAAATGCCGGGCTACAGGAAAGCACTTTCTCTCATCTTGATTATCGCGGCAATCTGTCTCTTCTTCAGCTGCAAAAAAGAGGGTGAAATTTTCATCGGCCTCGTCGGACCCTTGACAGGATCCGGAGAAGCCTACGGAAAATCGATGTACAGAGGAGTCAGCATGTACATCGATGAGATCAACGCTAACGGAGGAATCGACGGGAACCGCGTAGTTTTACTCACAAAGGATGATCAGAATAACAAAGAACTGGCCAGGACAAAGGCAGAAGAGTTTGCCAGCGAAAATCAGGTGAGTGCCGTTATCGGTCATTACTACAGCTCGTGCTGCATCGAAGCCCAACCCATCTATAAAAATGCGGGGATCCCGAGCATCACTCCCGGTGCAACGAATGTCATGGTCACCAAAGGAAGTCCCTGGATGTTCAGAGTGACTTTCAACGATGACTTTCAAGGCAAATTTCTCGCATATTACACGAGGCAGGTCTTCCAGCATGAAAACGTGATCATCATCCACGACAGGGATGCCTACGGGAGTGGACTTAGATATTCTTTTGTGGCTGAAGCCAAAAGATTGAATCTGAACATCACCAAAACCTATTCCTTCGATAACCAAAATCCCGATTATTCCTTCATCGGCAAAGAACTGAAGCGCCTCAAAACAGACATTATTTTTCTTGCGGTTCATGCTCCTGAAGGCGCCGAACTGGTCAACCTTTTAAGAGACAGCGGTGTGACACTGCCCATTCTGGGCCCGGATTCACTCGGGCGAGCAACCTTTGCCAAGGAGTTGAACGACACCAGTGATCTCTATGTGGGTTCCCCTTTTATCTTCGATATAGGCGGCAAGGAAGCGCAGGTCTTCAGAGAAAAATACATAAAGCTGTATAGCGAGGAGCCTGACTGGGTGGATATTTTCTCTTACGACGCAGCTATGGTCGTGATCGAAGCGATTAAAGCGGTGGGCACTGACCGGGAAGCCATAAAAGACTTCCTCCTCAGCCGGGACAGTATCGCCAACAGCATTCTCACGGCCTCAGGATTAACCTATTTTGATGAGAACGGAGATTGTTCGAAGTCCATCTCTCTGGGCGAGTTTGAAAGGGGAAAACTCATCTCCTACCACCTGCAGCTGCAGACTCCGACTTCATTCCTGACTGAGCCAGAAATTGAAAGAGCTTTGAGGGATGTCAAGATGTTCAAGATCGGCAGCCTGTACCTGTTCCTCACCCATGTGATCTACACTGGCATGGATATCATAGAGCTCCAGAACTTCGACCAGAAGGAATCCAGTTTTGACCTTGATTTTTATCTCTGGTTCAGATGGAAAGGTGAAATTGATCCCACCAATTTTGAATTCATCAACGGGAGTGCGTTTTTCGTCGAGAAGGTTAAGGAGAGTTTCGAGAATGGTCTGCGGTATATCTGCTTTCGGATAAAGGGGAACTTCAGGGGGGAGTTTCCGATGCAGAAATATCCGTTCGATTCTCAGACTCTAAGGGTCAGGTTAAAACACAAAGACCTCCCTATCGAGAATCTGGTGTATGTTGTGGATGTTCGCGGGATCGAGAAGGAAGGAAGGGAGGTCGAAATATCAGACTGGGAGTTCCGAAAATCATTCCAATTCTCGGACATACTGAAAACGATCACCAGCCTCGGTGACCCGTGGCTTCTGGGAAAAAAGGCTTCCGTATCCTATTCGATCTATAACCTAGCCGTCGAGATCAAACGAATGCCCCTTCCCTTCCTTATCAAATTCCTGATTCCTCTCGTCATAGTCGTCGTCATTTCCCACCTGGTCTTTTATATTCACCCGGACGAATTCGAGGCGCGCTGTGGCATCGGTATCACCGGGATACTGAGTGCGATCGCCTTCCACATCACACAGGGAGAAACACTTCCTCAAGTCGGGTATGTCATCACCGTGGATAAGTTTTTCATCCTCTCTTACACCATGATATTCTTCACTCTGCTGGAGACCGTTATTGTCAGCCGCTATTTTAAAGCCGACCAATTGAAAAAAGCCAAGAAAATCGACCGCGCCTTCAGGTACACTTTCCTTCCTTTCTTTATCATAGTCGCAGCTCTTCTGATCGTCTTCACTTTGTGATTACCTGAAAGAGAAAAACTATTT
>SOIA01000128.1 GCA_004378665.1 Candidatus Aminicenantota bacterium | reverse complement strand
CACCCAGCAACCGCATTGTCATGGCCGGCATCGGGTTCGGCATGATGGGGATCCCCAACATGAGAAATTTCCTGGAAAAAGACGAAGTCCGGTGGGTGGCGGTCTGTGATGTGGATGAAAAAAACCTGATGCAGGCCAGGGACATCGTCAACAAGAAATACGGGAATAATGATTGTGCGGTCTACCGCGATTTCCGGGAACTCTGCCAGCGCAAGGACATTGA
This sequence comes from Candidatus Aminicenantota bacterium, assembly GCA_004378665.1. Taxonomy (GTDB): domain Bacteria; phylum Acidobacteriota; class Aminicenantia; order Aminicenantales; family Aminicenantaceae; genus SOIA01. The sequence continues at coordinate 2,627 of SOIA01000128.1, read as the reverse complement.
TGCGATCTCCCTCGCCCTGCCCGACCACTGGCATGCCATCCTGGTGATTGCCAGCGCCCGGGCCGGTTTTGATATCTATGGAGAAAAACCTCTTTCTCACGACCTTCTGGAGGGGCGGGCCATGTGCGATGCGGTCAAACGATACGGCCGCATCTGGCAGACCGGAAGCTGGCAGCGTTCTGTAGCGAATTTCCATCAGGCATCCGAGCTTGTCCGCAACGGACGGATCGGTAAAATCTTAAAGGTGGAAGTCGGTTTGCCCTCCGGGCACACTGACTTCGGACGCACAGTAGGCCAGGAGGCGATAGAGCCTCCTCCTCCGCATCTCGATTATGACTTCTGGATCGGACCCGCACCCTTTGCTCCGTATTGCCCTGCCCGGGTTCACAAAAATTGGCGCTGGGTCATGGACCTGGGAGGCGGCCAACTGATGGACTGGATCGGGCACCATTTGGACATCGCCCACTGGGGGCTTGGTTTCGACAACACAGGCCCGGTGGAGATCGAAGGATACGGAGAATTCAAACGCCGCGGGATCTGGAACAGCCCCACACGCTATTATCTCAAAGCAAAGTATGCGGATGGGACTCCGATGGTGATCGCAGGCGGGCACAGAGAGGTCCGGGGCGGGACCAAATGGATCGGAGAATACGGCTGGATATGGGTTAACCGGGGAGGACTGGAGGCAAATCCACCCCATATTCTGAACGAATTCATCGGCCCTGATGAAACCCGGCTGTACAAGAGCAGGGACCACTACCAGAATTTTTTGGACTGCGTTAAAAGCCGCCGGAAGACCATTACGCCGATTGAAGTGGCGCACCGTTCGGCCAGTGTCGGGCACCTTGGAGTGATTGCCATCGAACTGGGACGCAAAATTCGTTTCAATCCGGAAACAGAGACGATCATCAACGATCCTGGGGCCACACGTTTGCTGGGCCGCGCCTACCGCAGTCCCTGGCAGCTCAGCAGATGATGAGGAACTTCATTGATGAAGAGGAATAAAATGAACACACAGAAAATAAAAAAAATGATGCTTTTTGTATTCATCCTTGGGCTGTTTTCCGGTTTCTCCTTCTCTTCTCTCACGGAACCTCCAACAGCTCGCTCGATGAAGGCCCTGATCGTCACCGGTCAGAACAACCACGACTGGAAAACCAGCACCCCGATTTTAAAACAGATCTTAGAGGACACCGGTCTGTTTAAAGTGGAGGTGGCCACAAGTCCTTCTCCCGGCGGCAATATGGACGATTTTAATCTTGATTTTGCATCCTGCAAGTTAGTAGTTCTCAACTACAGCGGCGACAACTGGTCCGCCAGCACCCAAAAAGCATTCGTGGATTATGTCAGTTCCGGCGGAGGAGTGGTGGTCTACCATTCCGCGGATAACTCCTTCACTCAATGGAAAGAATATAACGAGATCATCGGCCTGGGAGGCTGGGAAAACCGGAATGAAAAAGCAGGCCCGTATATCTACTGGAAAGACGGAAAAATCATACGAGACACCAGTCCGGGAATCGGCGGTTACCACGGTTACCAGCACGATTTCCTGATCATCAACCGCGACACTTCACACGCGATCACGCGGGGACTGCCGCAGAAATGGATGCATGCCAGGGATGAGCTGTACAGTCTTATGCGCGGACCCGGCAAAAATATGCACATCCTGGCCACCGCTTACAGCTCTCCTCTCCAGAATGGAACAGGGCGGGATGAGCCGATACTGTTTACAGTCAGCTATGGAAAAGGACGGATCTTTCACACTGTTCTCGGACATGCCGGAGGCGAAATCCCTCCTCCGCCCATGGAATGCGTCGGTTTTATCGTGACATTCCAGCGGGGAGCCGAATGGGCCGCCACCGGGAAAGTCACCCAAAAGATACCCGGAGACTTCCCCGGTGTCTACAAGGATACGGCCACACCCGATGATGTGAGACGCTGGAAGGATTTTCGTCCCCCATCCTTGAAAGATATCCTGCAGAAGGTATCAACCTATGACTACGGAGAGGATGAGAAGGTACTTTCCCAGCTCAGGGATTATGTGCGTGCTCACCGCCATTCTCCCGAATCCATAAGACAGTGCGAAGAGCAGCTTGCCGAATTTCTGGATTCGGACGCCACATTAGCGGCAAAAATGGCAGTCTGCCGCCATCTGAGAGAGATCGGAACATCGGTATCCGTCCCGGTCCTGGAAAAGATGCTCCTGAATCAGGAGACATCTGACATAGCCCGCTACGCCCTTGAAAAAATCCCGGGGATCTCAGTAGACAGGGCGCTGATCCAGGGAATAGATCGAAGCGAAGGCCAAGTCAGGATCGGCATCATATCTTCCCTGGGACAGCGGGAAAATTCGGAGGCCGTACCGGTCTTAGAAAAATTTTTGTATGACTCTGATGTCTCCGCAACTGTTTCCGCCGCAGAGGCTCTGGGCAACACCGCGACTCCCGAAGCATCCGCCGCTCTCACCAAGGCTCTCGACAAAACTTCAGGAGAACTGCAGTCTCAAATCGCTTCTTCACTCCTGAAATGTGCCGAACACTCTCTTGCCCGCAGAGACTGGAAAACGGCTATAAAGCTCTGCGATAAGGTCCTTTCTGTCAAACTCTCGACGCCGATACACCAGGCGG
>SOIA01000026.1 GCA_004378665.1 Candidatus Aminicenantota bacterium | reverse complement strand
AGAATATCGGCGCTTATCTCGAGGGAAAATCCAACGAAGCGGAGAAAATGGATGCTTTGCAGGTCATCGAACAGTGCGACGCGGATATTATCGCAGAGTTGACCTACACGGATATACAGACGGCGGAACCGGCCACGAGCCACGTAAAAAAGGCCCTTCAAACGGGAAAACATGTTGTGACTTCCAACAAAGGACCTGCGGCTCTTTTTTATAACGAATTGAAGACATTGGCCGAGGAAAACGACCGGCTTTTCAAGATAGAAGGCACGGTCATGAGCGGAACTCCGGTCTTCAACCTGTGCGAGAATGCATTTGCCGGGAATGAGATCAAAGAGATAAACGGAATCCTGAACGGAACCACCAATTTCATCCTCTCCAAAATGGAGGAAGAGGGGATGGATTACGAAGACGCTCTTCAATTGGCCCAGAAGCTGGGTTATGCAGAAGCCGACCCGACCGCTGATGTGGAGGGATATGATGCTCTGGCCAAAATCGTAATCCTCTCCAACGTCCTTCTCGGGGGGAATATCAAGCCATCGGATGCCGCAAGAGAAGGAATCACAGCGCTCTCGAAAGACAAAATCCTGGAAGCCAAAAAGGAAGGATACAGGTATAAACTCATCGCCTCGACCAGGAAAGAGAACGGGCGGATTGTCGCCAGCGTCTCCCCCCAGAAACTCCCCCTCTCCGAGCCCCTCTCTGGCATCATGGGGGCGAATAACGCTCTCTCCTTCGACCTGGATCTGCTCGGAAAAGTCACGATCCAGGGCCCTGGCGCCGGAAAAACAGAGACAGGATACTCCATCCTTGTAGACATACTGGCAATTCACCGGCAGATATTAAAATAATCCTCAGGAGACAATAAAATAGAATCTTATACAGGAAACCTAAGTTAAAACCTCATGAAGAGAAAAACATCCATGAAGGAGAAGAAAGTATGCACTTTAAACTTTTGACCGACAAGGACATCAAGGCGATGGACGCTTTATTGGAGTCCTACGGCGGGGCCAAAGAAATCTCCCAACAGATCGAGTCAATGAGGGACTACGACAGCCGGAAAAAAATCGCTGAGGACAAAGGATTTGGAGACATGCTGGAAAAATCCGAAGAATACATCAAGAACTTTGTCAAAGTCGAGGACTTCATCGAGAAGAACCAGATTTCCGTAACCAAGGAAGGAATATGCACCACTCAGGTCTCGGGTTTTCAGGGAGCCAAGCCCACTTTTGATTGTCTCAGACGAATTTCAGAAAATGGAGACATCCTCTTTCCGACCGAGATGATATCGGTCGTGGGCTTGACCGAAAACTATGTTTACAGCGGTGACCTGTTGGCGACTCTTGCCATGGCTGAAAATATCCTCCAAGCCAGCAAGTTCTGTACGGCCAATCTGTTGGGGACGCCTCTTCCCGAAGAAAGGTTCGCCAGAGTGGAGAAAGTCACGGGCGAAAATTTCGAGAGAAGGGATATTGGAAACGGATTGAGCCAGATCATCCTCAAGAACATGGGGACAGCCTACGGAAACCTGGGGGGAGTCGAAGTCGGAAACAACAATCACCTGGTCTATCTCGACGGAATAACCCGGGCTGCTCTGACTACCGGTGCAAGTTTTTTCCTCAACCCGAGTTGGTCGACGATCGTGGCGGCCTGCTACTACGCCCGGGAAATCCCCAACCTCTCCTTCAAGATTTCCATGCTTCTCTCTACCCAAAACGCCATCCAGCTCCGGATGCTGCTCAATATCTTCAAGGAGTACCTCCGAGACGACGGCACGACTCCGATCTATGAGATCAACATCGGAAACGCCGCCACTGCAGAAACTTTCACCCAGTGCTTTAATGAGGTTCAGGCTTCGGGTCTGTCTGTCTCGCTCGCTGCCCATCTCCGCATCAACCCCGACCTGGGCATGGCCGACTTCAACTGGACTGAGAGCACCTTCAAAGTCCTCGAGGCCGGAAGCAATGTCACCATCAAGTACGAAAGCGACGGGGAATCCCGGCCCTATGACACCATGGAGGCTTATTTCCTCTCCGATGAGGAAAGAAACGAACTGGCGGACAAGATCGGTGACGTCATCTACCACAAGTGCATAAGGTGCGATAAGGATGCCAAGGAGATCATGAAACGAGGTCATGAAACGAGGTTCGCAAAAGTCTCCTACAGAGGTTAAAAATGGACTTAGGCATCAAGGATAGAGTGGCCCTCGTAGCTGCCGCGAGCAGAGGGCTCGGAAAAGCGATCGCTCTTCGCTTTTCTCAGGAAGGCGCGAAGATTGTCATCTGCGCCAGAGACGAAGACAGGCTGTTCAAGGCCAGAGATGAAATCGCCGCAGCGACAGGAGGAAAGGTGGAAGGCATCAAGGCCGATGTCACGGACCGGCAACAGGTAAGCGATTTAGTCAAAAAGGTCACCGAAAAATTCGGGAAGATTGAGATCCTTGTCTGCAACGCCGGAGGCCCTCCCGCAGGGATGGCAGATAATTTTACACTGGATGATTATCAGCAAGCTGTTGAGCTCAACCTTTTGAGCACGATCACCCTCTGTTATGAAGTCATGCCCTGCATGAAGGAGCAGAAATGGGGCAGGATTATCAACATGACTTCAATCTCGGCCAAGCAGCCCATCGATAACCTCATCCTCTCCAACACTTCAAGGGCGGGAGTTCTTGGCTTTTCAAAATCCCTCTCCAACCAGCTTGCTCCCTTCGGGATCACCGTGAACGCGGTCTGTCCGGGATACACGAAAACAGAAAGAGTCGAAGAGCTGGCCAGATCCTTCGAAGAGAGCGGCAAGGGCACGGTCAAAGACTTCTACACCAGTATTGAGAAAGCGATTCCCACAGGAAGGCTGGG
>SOIA01000145.1 GCA_004378665.1 Candidatus Aminicenantota bacterium | reverse complement strand
TATCAAAGTTATCAAAGCCTGACCCCATTGAGCATTGAGAAATCATCCGAAATCTAATATAGTAATGATTCAAGATGAGAAAAAAAGGCTTTAAGGAGAATTCCGCATGAAAGAAGATGTCGAGAAAGCGCTGGATGAGATCCGGCCTCATCTCAAGGCGGACGGGGGAGACGTTGAGCTCGTGGACGTCTCGGAAGATGGCGTTGTGACGGTCAGGCTTTTAGGCGCCTGCGAGGGATGCCCTATGAGAGAGATGACCTTGACCCAGGGAATTACGCGCTTTATAAAGAAGAAAGTCCCCGAGATCAAGGAAGTCAAGGCCGTATAAGCCTTTTCAGCGGATTATTTCGTGAAAAAGGCGCTGGAGAGCGGGGCGCATTCCATTTGACAAAAAATACTAAAATTAGTAAACAGAAGAAAATACAAGATGGAGGTCAGCATGAGAAGAGTGAAGATTAGCATTGCGGCTGTCCTGTTCCTGTGTTTTTTCAGCAGCCTGGCACTTGCCAACGGTCTGAACCTGAATAGCCTCGGTTCAAGAGCTCTGGCCATGGGCGGAGCCTTTGTGGGATTGGCGAATGATTACAGCGCTATTTACTGGAATCCGGCCGGAATCTCCCTTTTCAACAAGAAATATTTTGGATTCTACGGCTCGGATATCATTCCTATAGGCAAATACCGGCTGGACGTGGATATTCCTCCGGTTATCACACTGGTGAACGCGACGACCGATACGAAACACTACCTTTCCGGCATGGTGACCTATTATCATCCTGTCAGCGAGAAAGTGGTGGTCGGATTCGGCGTCTATGTTCCCTCAGGCCTCGGGGCACAGTGGGACGGGGAAGATTTTGCGGCAGTTTCCGCCATCCCTCCAGCTCAAAATCAGAACATCACCTGGATGAGCAAGATAGGAATGGTGACTTTTTCTCCAGTGCTGAGCTTCAAGATCAGCGATAATCTGTCCATCGGAGCTACGTTCAACATCAACTATGCAAAGTTCAACATCGCCATGTATGCCGGCGCGACAGAAGCTCCTCTTCCCGTGGTTGACCTCGGTCAGTACGAGGAAACCATGACCGGATGGGGCTACGGAGCGACGGTCGGAGTCCTCTTTAAACCAATTGAGAAGATCAGCTTTGGGTTCACTTACAGGACTGCCAGTACGGTAAAATTGAGCGGAGACGCTTACATCAGCGGCATGACCGACCTGGGCACGGCTTTAGCAATGACGTTGAACGACACATCCGACATTGAAAGAGAGATCTCCTGGCCGATGTGGATCGCGGGGGGAGTCGCGTTCGAGCCTATAGATGGACTGACCCTGACCGGGGATCTGCAGTGGACCCAGTGGTCAACGATTGACGTGATGGAAACGACATTTGTGGACCCATTCTGGGATCAGATGATGGAAGCAAGCGGGGATGATGCCAGGCCGATGCACTGGGAGGATGCCCTCCAGATCCGGGTCGGCGCAGAATACAGGATTAATGCATTAGCCTTGAGGGCGGGTTATTATCACGATCCTTCCCCTGCTCCTGACAGGACTTTGAATGTCCTGCTTCCGATTTTTGATTTCAATGCCATCACAGCCGGTTTTGGCTACAGCCTGAACGGACTGGATTTAGATTTCGGAATGGAGTACCTGAAGGGGAAAGAACGATATATTGATCCGGCGCTCGTGGCGACCGATCCTGATTACGCGACAGCAATGCCCGGCAGGTATAACATGAAAATATTCGTTCTCACCGTCGCGGTAAGCTACAAGTTCTAAAGAAGCCGAGACGACTGAACAGCGGAAGATCTTCAAGCAAAGTCCATTACGCCTCAGCCCGGGAAGGACATTCTCTTTCCAGCTTAAGGAGATACAATGAAGATTCGAAAAGCCATCATTCCTGCGGCAGGTTTCGGGACACGGTTCCTCCCGGCAACAAAATCCCAGCCGAAAGAGATGCTTTCAGTCATCGACAAACCTTTGATTCTCTTCTCTGTCGAAGAGGCTGTCCAGTCCGGAATAGAGAGCATCGCCATTATCACCAGCCGCGGGAAGTCCACCATGGAGGACTTTTTTGACATCAGTCCCGAGCTGGAGCGGTTTCTGGAAGAGAAGGGAAAACTCGATCTTCTTGAAGAAGTTAAGAGAATATCCGGGCTTGCGGAATTCTGCTTTATCCGTCAGAAACAGGCTCTGGGATTGGGTCATGCGGTTCTCATGGGTGAGAAGTTCATAGGCCAGGAGCCTTTTGCTGTCCTCCTTCCTGATGATATATATGACAGTGAGACACCGTGCACAAAGCAGTTGATCGACGCCTACGATGAGTACCAGGCATCGACCATCGTTCTCGGACGCACGGATGAGGAAGGGACCAGGATGTACGGGATCGTCAAGCCCCGGCAGGTGACTGAAAAGGTATTCCAGATCGAGGATTTGGTTGAAAAGCCCGGACCGGAGAAGGCCTTTTCCGACCTGGCCAGTCTCGGGAGATACGTCTTCACTCCCGAGATTTTCGAAGGTATAAAGAAAACAAAACCCGACCACAAGGGCGAGATGCAGCTCCCGGACGGCATCAAGTACCTGCTCGATAAGCCATCTGTCTACGGGGTACTGTTTGAGGGGGACCGCTACGATTGCGGGGATAAGATGGGATTCCTCGAAGCCACGATCTCCTTAGCACTGAAGAGGCCCGAGTTCGGCCCGAAGCTAAAAGACTTCCTGAAATCTCTCAATTTGTAGTTCGGAAGATACGTTATTTTTTTCATGCTCCCTCCCTTTTCCGATGTACTATAAAAATGAGCGGGATAAGAAACATAGATAAAAATATGATTGCAGTGAATATTGGACCAAATTTAATCATCGAATA